>CAYYNJ010000250.1:1341-5097 GCA_964472775.1 uncultured Spirochaetaceae bacterium | reverse complement strand
ACTCATCCAACCGCCCTCCATCTGGGAGAGGTGAAAGGCGATTATGAGTTTTTTAAATCAGGCGTTACATTTCTGCTTGCGGCAAAGTCTGCTATCTCTGTAGCAAGGGAAGAAAGCCCCCTGATCCCTAATAGCTCCGCCGGTGTTTTAATTTCCATGCCGTTGACTTTTAGATTTTCAATTTTAATTACCGATGCACGAACAATCCCGGAGTTGTCAAAAGAAGTCCTCCGCTGTAATTCACCATCAACAGAGACATAACCAACCGAGATATATTTCTCTCTCTCCGGCGTGGTGAGATACCGGCAAAAAACTTTTACCGGCTTCTCTTCTTTCTTGTTGTCGTTCCAGTGCGGGATATATTCGTACTCGTCAGAAAAAGTTAACTCCACAATTCTCCCCTTTAGCTGCCGACGTAGGCAAGCTCGCCATTACCAGTCAAGTTGCAAGAGTACTTGACAACTCCCTTTGCGGTCGAAGTGATGCTATCACTATCGATCACCGCAGAACCACCCCAATAAATGGTTGATCCAGTAAGACCAAACCGCACCGCCACATCTGCGATAGTCCCGTCTTCCAGCTGATCCAAAAGAGCCGCCTGGTTTGCGTCGGCTCTGTCAAGAGTCCCTGAAACCGATGCGCTCCAATTCCGCACCGTCGCAAGGTTGGCGTTCCAGTCGTCGCCAAATGCGGTAACCTCTTCTACCTGGATCCCCCTGTTAAGAGTCCAGGAATCCATGAAGGTTACAAGGGTAGACCCCACCATGAAACCTCCGTCTTTACCTTTGTTAACTGCCATGTTCTCTCCCCGGCCCTATGGGGCCAAATGATTATAAAAGTATTCGACCTCATACGTGGCCGAAAATAAACCGTATCTATCCTGTACGCTCCATAAGCTTTCATCGCTTAAAAGTACCACCTCGGTAGTTTTGCTCGATAATGTGGCGTTACTTACAAGCGCTTTTTCCGATTCCTTCATCAACAGCGCCAGCTTGTCGGCGATGTCTGATTCATATTCGCTGTAAACATTTCCCTCAATCGTTACGTTCATCCGGGCTATCATGTCCGGCGAAGAGGGATGAAGGAAAGCAAGCCGCTCAACCTCGGGCTTTTCAGGAGCCACGAATAAACACGGGTAATCTTCCGGGTTTTTTTGGTTCCATGCGTCAAGGTCTGTCGTCACAAGCCCAATACCTGAGATGGTTTTTAGGGAGGTAACAATCTCGTCTATTACGTCTTTGTATGCGCTCATGCTCTCCTGTATGCCTCCATTATTTTCTTAAGTATCAACTCAACAGCGTCGCTTCTTTTTGCCTCAAGGGATGGCGCAAGAAATGGGCGTTTCGGGATTGTTACAGAACTTGCAAATATCTTTTTATTGCCAATCGTAAAAACAAGAAACCTCCCGCTCTTTGGTTTTATTACACCGCCCTTTTCGTGTATCCTTGCATACTTCATTGATGTTCCGATTTGCGCCAATAGCTTAGGTGTTGTTTTAACCTTGGTGTTGATACTCCCGGCAAGGTCTCCGCTCCCTCTTGCTAATGTTGCTCTTTTTGCGCTCCCTCTTCCTGTCGGCATCTTAGGCCCTGACAAATGATTCCTTACAGCCTCGCCCCTGACAAGTTCAGCGCCGGCTTTTAGTCCAATCTCAACGGCCTTTGGCTGGTCTTTGGCAAACCGCTCAATCTTGCGCTTAAACTCCTCCGGGCTGTACGTCGCCATTAGTGATCCCTCTTCTTGTACCTCTTCAGGATTTCCATTGATGTGGTCAACATCTCGCCGTCTTCTGTCCTTGTGGTGCTGCCGTTGATTGGGGTCTCGCTTGTCACCCCTTCGGAGTTGTCCCGGTGCCGCCTAAAAAGCCATTTGATTTGGTCGAGAGCGGCAGTCTTTAAATCGTAAGGGATTGCGGTATATCCTGCTGTATAAACAACCTTGACAGCATTAGGCACAGACGAAATCGAATAGGTGTCGGAAAATAAAAGCCCTGTCTCATGGAAAGTGTAATCAGTTATTTCTGTTGATGCACCATATTCTCTTTCTGCATCAATATAAACAGAATCGATAGCTGTAACAGGCCATTGCTTTAATTTAAGCGTAAGCGTGTTAGCCCCTTCGGTGTATTCTGTTATTTCTCTGGACTTAATTAGCCGCCCGGAGTATTTGTTAAACTGCCATGACACCCCGTCAATAAAGTTCTCAAGGAGAGCGTCATAAGTTGTGTCAGCCGTCTTTATACCTATCCATGACTTTGCCTCGGCCAACGTAACCAAGGAATTAACCGTATCCACTGCCATATGCGCCCCCGCCTCATGGTATTATATGTTTTACCCAATCACTACAAGCAAAGCACTCGTCTTCACATTGCTCTATTTTCTTTTCAAGTTCGTTAAGGTCTGAATCCGGAGTTATCGTATAAAGCGGATCCTTTCTTGTGTAACAATGGGTTACACATTCGAACAGCTCTCCGGCGGGTGAAAGCGCCAATAGCTCGCTCCGCTTCCTGCAATACATATTCTTCCGTGGCTCACCGGCGAACCATTCAACCTTGCCTATAATCTTCTCTGCTTCCTCTTTTAGCCCGATGTCAAAATCCCGGTGCGCATCAAGGTGGAAGTTTTTACCGACCATCGGCAGGCCGTCAAGGAATTCCTTAATCTCTCTAAGCCTCGGGAGGGTCTCTTTACTAACAACAGTGGTAACGTGTACCGGCACCCTCGCCATGGCTAATTTCTTCAAGTTCTCGGCGAACTCTTTTTCTCTCCCCGAAAAAGGATGATATGAAGCAGTCCAAGAAAAGCATCGGTAAATGGCCCCGGACTCTATCAGCCTATCAATCGCCGCCGGTATCGAAGTGTTAGACGTAATCGCCCAACGGATGTCAAAGTTAAGGACATCGGACAAACCCTTGTAAGTCAGAGGCTCGCCCCCTGTTATCTCAACCCATCCGTCCATGGCTTGGCAGTTCTTCTGGAAAAACGCCTTAACTATTTCCGGGTCTATCTCATCAAGAGGAGATGTGCATCTGCCCTGATAGGTTAAGCACCCAACCTCTTTATCGATTCCGTAAGGGCAATACGGGCAACGCTCGCCGCCGTAATTATTACAATTCCAAGTCGGAAACCATACTAACTTCATAACCGTTCCTTTGTGTATTTCTCAATTATCTTTATAAAGCTCGCCGCCGATTTGTCCCAAGTAATATCCCGCCTGATCCTCTCGGCTGCTTTGCGCCCCTTATCAAGCGCCTGATCATACTCCAAATAAATCCGCTCCATAAGCCGGGCAATATCAAAAGGGTTTGCGCTTGCGGCCATTGACTCATGAGCCACCCGCCAATGATCCCGCTCCGGGGTGAGCTCTTTGGTCGTAACCTTTACAAACTTCCACTTTGCCGGGTAGCCTTCTTTGCTGCTGCAAAAATCTACAGGCCCACTCCACGGCGTATAAATGCAGGGGAGGCCCGTTGACATAGCCTCGGCGAGCGTTAGCCCGAAACCCTCACCCATCGACGGCAACAAAAAAGCATGCGCCATGTGATACAAATCAACGAGTGTAGGGAGATTATCCCCCGCCTCCTTTTTCAGAGGTAGATACCGGGTGTCAACTATAGCGTTGTCCCCTACATCAACAAGCCGCTCCTCCCTGGTAACCTGGGTTGTTTTCATGTACAACTTAACATTAGAATCCGGGTACTTTTCCCGAAAGATCCTCCAAGCCATTACAACGTGTTCATACCCTTTTCTTGGGTTA
>CAYYNJ010000250.1:0-1241 GCA_964472775.1 uncultured Spirochaetaceae bacterium | reverse complement strand
ATGGCCGCATTTTAAGCACACTGTTATATTATCACTTTTATATATAGCTTTGCAAGAGGGACAGAACCTAATTCCCTTGTTTATCATAATTTCCCGCCTTTCTGTTTTTCTTTGCCTGTTTTGCTTGCTCCGGCGTAAGCTCGGTTGTCCTCATCAGGCAACAAACCCTATCACGTGTAATCCGTCCACATATTTGACATTGTTTCATGGCTCTACTACATGCCCCCTCACCACGTTCCAAAACCGATTAAGGCCGGAGATGTCAGCAGCAATCACAGCCTGAAACTCGGCAACATCAGCACCGCCGATCCTTACAGAAACACCGTCACCGGTCTGACTGTTAAAGTATCTTTTTGCATTAAATCCGTATTGCCCTGCAGGTGCTTTATCAGAATACATAGCCCAATCACAATGCCGAATAAAACAAGAGTTATCAACAGCGGTGAAAATGTTATTACAATCCCCATCAATTACCCGGTAAACCACACCGTTAATCGGCCCGGCAATTCCTCCGAAGGTAGCGTCATCCATGACTGTACCGTCAAGCATATTTACCGAAAGGATATTTATATCCCACTCAACCCCAGGAGGAGGCTTAATCGAATAAATAATAGGAGCGGCAGGAGATCCTACAACATTCCCGTCTTGGGTTACCCGCCTTACATTAGCGGTAACAGCGAAAGGATAGCAAACTGGATTAGCAACAGATATAACATCACCGGTCACTCCAAGCACTCTCGATTGATAAAGCAGCTTATCCCCGTCGTCAATCTCGATCATGTTGCCAACAACAAACCCATGCCCGGCAACTAAAGTTATTTCTCTATCGTCAAACTCAACGGCAACCGCTAATTCAGCGTCGCCCAATTTCCTCGTTAAAAAATAATCAACAATCGGCGTTGACTGATCCTGAATAAATACGTCAGACAAACCACGGTAATCATCTGCGGTCGTGTACGAAACGAGTTTGTTTTTATTCGGCTTAATCCGTCCTTCCATATCACCCCGCAAACCCTAAGATAGGGGAGGCCGTAAGGCCCCCCCAATTAAATCTAAGCGGCAGTTACAATCCGCCCGTAGTACTTGGGCAGAGCGTTAGCAAAAGCCCAGCGGGTGAACATGTAAAAGTTAGTCTGATAGTTTTTCCCCAAAGTGTAGGGATCAACCATCAGGTTAATGTTGGTAAGCCTGTCTCCGATGTAAAACCCCGAGAGGCCACCGAAGGCAGCAAGCGCAGTAGA
>CAYYNJ010000249.1:4332-5102 GCA_964472775.1 uncultured Spirochaetaceae bacterium | reverse complement strand
GGGCTGGCCCGAAGGATCGTCTCCGGGGACGTGCCGGACTCCCTGAAGGAGAAGCGGCTTCTATCCTTGGATCTGGGGGCCCTTATCGCCGGGGCGAAGTTCCGGGGAGAATTTGAAGAACGTCTCAAGGCGGTGATCCATGAGATCGCCCGGGGGGAGGGGGAGATCATCCTCTTCATCGACGAACTTCACACCCTGGTGGGGGCGGGGGCCGCCGAAGGCTCCACCGACGCCTCGAATCTTCTTAAGCCCGCTTTAGCCCGGGGAGAGCTCCACGCCGTAGGAGCCACCACTTTGGACGAGTACCGCAAGCACATTGAGAAAGATCCGGCCCTGGAGCGGCGGTTCCAGCCTGTCTTTGCCGGAGAACCGTCGGTGGAAGACACGGTGGCCATCCTTCGGGGCATCAAGGACCGGTACGAGGTTCATCACGGGGTAAGGATCAAGGACGAGGCCCTCATCGCCGCCGCCACCTTGTCGGACCGGTACATCACCGCCCGGTTCCTGCCGGACAAGGCCATCGACCTGGTGGACGAAGCGGCGAGCCGGCTCAAGATGGAGATCGAGAGCCAGCCCACGGAGCTGGACAAGACGGAGCGGAGGATCCTTCAGCTCAACATCGAAAAGCAGGCCCTCTCCCGTGAAGAAGACCCGGGGTCCCGGGAGCGGCTGGGCCGGATCGAGAAGGAGCTGGCGGATCTGACCACCCGGCGGGATGCCATGCGGCTTCAGTGGAAGAACGAGAAAGAGGTGATCCAGGAGATCCGGGC
>CAYYNJ010000249.1:2777-4322 GCA_964472775.1 uncultured Spirochaetaceae bacterium | reverse complement strand
TTGAAGGCCCAGCTGGAAGAGCTGCGCCGCCAGGAATCCCAGTACGAACGGGAGGGGAACCTGGCGGGGGCGGCGGAGATCAAGCACGGCCGGATTCCCCAGACCTTCCGGGAAATTGAGGCCCTGGGGGCCCGGCTGGAAGATCTCCAGGGGGATGTGCAGCTTCTGCGGGAAGAGGTGAGTGAAGAGGATATTGCCCTGGTGGTGTCCACCTGGACGGGAATCCCCGTGTCCAAGATGCTCGCCTCGGAGATGGAGAAGTACCTGCAGCTGGAGACGATTCTCGGCGCCCGGGTGATTGGTCAGGAACCGGCCATCCTGGCGGTGTCCAACGCCATCCGGCGGAACAAGACGGGCCTCTCCGACGAGGGGCGTCCCCTGGGTTCCTTCATCTTTTTGGGCCCCACGGGGGTGGGGAAGACGGAGCTGGCCAAGACCCTGGCGGATTTTCTTTTCAACGACGAAAAGGCCCTGACCCGGATCGACATGAGCGAGTACATGGAGAAGTTTTCCGTCTCCCGTCTTATCGGAGCCCCTCCGGGGTACGTGGGTTATGACGAGGGGGGGCAGCTCACCGAGGCGGTGCGGCGCCGGCCTTACTCGGTGGTGCTTTTCGACGAGATCGAGAAGGCCCATCCCGATGTGTTCAACATCCTGCTGCAGCTCTTGGACGAGGGGCGGCTCACCGACAGCCAGGGCCGGGTGGTGGATTTCAAAAACGCCATTGTCATCATGACCAGCAATTTAGGCAGCGAATTCATCCTTCAGATGGATGATCCCGAAGAGCAGCGGAGCCGGATCGATGCCCTGATGAAAACCTCCTTCAAACCGGAGTTCTTGAACCGGGTGGATGAAACCATCATCTTCGGCCGGCTGAAAGAGGATCAGGTTTTGGGGATTCTGGAGATTCAGCTGAAGAGGCTCACCGCCCGGATGGCGGAGCGGAAGCTGACCTTGGAGATCTCCGACGAGGCCAAGGCTTTCCTGGCCAAGGAAGGATACGACCCGGCCTTCGGCGCCCGGCCCCTGAAACGGGCCATCCAGGGGCTCTTGGAGAATCCCCTGGCCAAGGCGATCCTGGCGGGTGATATTGTGGAAGGCCAGACGGTCAAGGTGGATCTGGGGAAAGAGGGACTGAGTTTTTCGGGCTAAACCGTTTCCCCGGGGCGGGGCGGCCGGTACCGGCTCCCCCGGGGGCATTGATTGACCATTCTGGTTAAGTTTATAGTGGGTGATCGGTTGAGGAGTCTATGAGGGCCCCCCGGCCTGAAGTAAGCACGCAAGAAGGAAGGTCCCATGGCGAAACTATGGCAGAAAAATTACCAGCTCGATACCTTAATTGAAAGTTTTACCGTGGGAAGGGACTACCTTCTTGATCAGGCCCTGGTGCCGGCGGACTGCGCCGCCAGCCTGGCCCATGCGGACATGCTGGGTTCCATCGGCATTCTCACCGGAGAGGAGGTGGAAGCCCTGAGGCGGTCGTTTAGAATGATCCTGGAAGAGCATGCCCGGGGTGAATTCGCCATCACCCGGTCCGATGAAGAC
>CAYYNJ010000249.1:0-2767 GCA_964472775.1 uncultured Spirochaetaceae bacterium | reverse complement strand
CCGCCATCGAAAACCGTCTGGTGGAATTGGCGGGGGACGCAGGGAAGAAGATTCACACCGGCCGCTCCCGGAACGATCAGGTTCTTACGGCCACTCGGCTTTACGGCAAGCGGGCGGTTTTGGAGGTTCTGGAGGCGGGGGCGGGGCTGGTCCGAACCCTGCTGGAGGGGGCTCAGGAGTACGCCGCCGTACCCATGCCGGGTCGAACCCACATGCAGATTGCCATGCCCTCTTCGGTGGGCCTCTGGATGGCCGCCTGGGCGGAGGAAGTTCAGGACGGCCTGGAGAACTTAAAAAACGGTTACGACCTGTTCAATCAGTCGCCCCTGGGGGCGGCGGCGAGCTACGGGGTTCCCCTGCCCCTGAACCGGGAAATGACCGCCGAAGCCCTGGGGTTCGCCAAGGTGCAGAACAACGTCCTCTACGTGAACAACTCCCGGGGTAAGCTGGAGACCCTGATCCTTTCCGCCCTGGACTATCTGGGAACCAGCCTGAGCTGTATGGCCCAGGACCTGATTCTCTTTTCCCTGCCCGAGTTCGGCTATTTCTCCCTGCCCCGGGAGCTTTGCTCCGGTTCTTCTATCATGCCCCAGAAAAAGAATCCCGACGGGCTGGAACTGATGCGGGCTAAATCGGCCACCCTCTCTTCCTACGCCCAGCAGGCTCGGGAGATCAACCGTTCCCTCCCTTCGGGATACAACCGGGATTTTCAGGAAACCAAGGAGCCCTTCCTCCGGGGCCTGGAGCTGGGCTATGCTTGTCTGCGGGTGATGACCCTTACCTTCGGGAAGCTGTCGGTGAACGAGCCTGCCTTGCTGAAGGGTTTTACCCCGGAAATCTACGCCACCGATGCGGCGCTGGAGCAGGTTGCCCGGGGGGTGAGCTTTAGGGATGCCTACCGGGAGGTGGGACTGAGCCTGGACGGGGAGGGGCAGTCGGTGGACTTGAACCGGGATCCCCGGGCTTCCGTGGCTTCCCGCACCCACACCGGCACCAGCGGCAACCTGGGTCTTGATAAAGCCTTAACGGCCCTGGAGAGCCTCAAAACGGTTCTGGAAAAAGAAAAGGCCCACCTGGAAACCCGGCTTGATAAGCTCATGGGAGTTCCGGTGGACCTTCTGCAGGGGGCTTCTTTCTAAGGATCTTCCGGCGGGACCGCCGTCACTAAAGAGGCGGCCGGGGGAAAATCGGAAGTTAGTGACGCATGGTCCTTAGGGATTCGGCGATGTTGATGGCGTAGTCTCCGATGTTTTCCAGGTGACGAACGATATCGATGAAAAGAAGCTCGCTTTTCACATCGCCGCCCTTCTTAAGCCTTTTCCGGGCCGCCTTGGTGAGGCTGTTTCTCTGCCGGTCAATTTCTTGTTCCAGTTCCAGGGCCTTCCGCAGTTCCCGCTCTTCCAGGGGCTCATTCAGGTGAGATCGAATAAAACCCACAAATTCCTGAACATGCTTGGTGTAGGGGTCCAAGGATTCCAGGGCGGCAGGTTGAAGTTCCATTTTCTTGTCATACCTCCGCTGGGCCAGCAGGATAAGGTTAAAGAGGGAATCGCCGATGCTTTCCATTTCGTTGACAATTCTCATCATGGCCGCCACGTTGGAGACGCTCTTACTGTTTAGATGTTCCTTGGAGCATTCGATCAGATAGGAGTAGATACCCTCCTGCATCTGATCGGTGTAATCTTCCATGTTTTTCAGCTCTTCCACTTCATTCCCCAGCTTCATTTCGGGGTGACGGAAAACGCCCAGGAATTTCTCAAACATCTGCTCCAGCACCTCGGCCATCTTGGAAAGCTCCAGTTTGGCCTTGATGACGTTTACCTCCGGGGTTTCCTGAATAGAGGTGGAGATGTATTTCAGCTCATACCGGGCCTTCAGGTCTCCCGGCCGGTCCGGCACTAGTTTGATGACGATTTTTGCCATCAGGTTGACGAAGCTGATCCAGAGCAGGGTGTTGGTCAGGTTAAAGAGGGTGTGAAACATGGCCAGCCGGGCGGGAATGCCCGCCGGTCCGGTCAGGTTCCCCGGTACGATCCACTCCACCAGGCCTAGGAAGGGTTTGAATAAAAAGGCCATCCAAAAGACCCCCACCAGGTTGAAGAGCAGGTGGGCCCGGGAGGCCCGGCGGGCGTTGACGCTGGTGCCGATGGAAGCCAGGTAGGCGGTCACGGTGGTTCCGATGTTCTCACCTAAAATAATGGCGGCGGAGGTGGTGAAGTCGATCCATCCCGCATAGGCCATGGTCAGGGTTATGGCCATGGCGGCGGAACTGGACTGGACCACCACGGTCAGCATGGCCCCCACCAGGATAAAGATAAACCAGGAAAAAAATCCCAGTCCGGTGAAATGGGTGAGGAATTCCAGCACCTCGGGGTTATTCTTGATGTCCGGTACCGAGCCTTTCAGCATTTCCAACCCCAGAAAAAGGAGGCCGAAACCGATGAGCGCCGTGCCCAGGTCTTTCTTGCCCCATTTTTTTATAAAATAGAGGGGCATGCCGATGCCGATGACCGGTACGACGATGGCGGAAATGTTGAATTTAAACCCCAGGATTGCCACGATCCACCCCGTCACGGTGGTGCCGATGTTGGCTCCCATGATTACCCCGATGGCCTGGGTCAGGTTAAGAAGCTGGGCGTTGACGAAGCTGACCACCATGACGGTGGTAGCTGAAGAAGACTGAACAAGACAGGTCATGGCAAACCCGGTGAGCACCGCCGCCACCCTGTTGCGGGTCATGAATCCCAGGACGCTCTGGAGCCTTTCT
>CAYYNJ010000248.1:3525-5115 GCA_964472775.1 uncultured Spirochaetaceae bacterium | reverse complement strand
CCGGGTGGTCTGGGATTCCCTCTGCATCCGGGCTACCGCGGCGGCCAGGGTGGGCAAATCTTTCACATTCCAGCCGAAGATTTTGATTCCTCCCGTATCCCTCCCGCCTATGAGCCTGAGGATGTCCCGGGAGGCCGCCGCCCCCTGATATCCCAAAAGAAGGACCTGCCCCAGAAGTTCCTGGTCGTCCATGGCCTGGGAAATCTCCGCGGCTAAAACTTCCGCGGGAGCATCATCCCAGAAATCCAGGGCCTCCAGGGGCAGAACAATGTGAAGAAATAGAATGAAAAAGAGGAACCGTTGATAAAACATGAACCCCTATATATAGGCTTCGTCGTGGACTTCGTCAATATACTGGGCGGCGCAGTGGGCTGCCACGGCGCCTTCCCCGGCGGCCACAACCACCTGCCGGAAGGGGGTCGCCCGGAGATCCCCCACCACGTAGAGGCCGGGAACGCTGGTTTCCATCCTTTGGTTAGTCACCAGATAGCCCGCCTCATCCTTTTCCAGGTCGGGAACCAGGCCCGTCTGGGGCAGGGATCCTACAAAGATGAAGACTGCACCGAAATCTTCGGTACTGGTCTCGCCGGTTTCGGTGTTCTGCAGGACCACTTCCTTCACCTTCTGATCGCCCTTAATCTCTACAGCGGTGGTGTTGAAACGTACATCGATCCGCGGATTGGCCAGAACCCTTTCGCCCAGGGCCTTCTGAGCCCGGAAACGGTCTCTTCGGTGGACCATCACCACCTGGTCGGTCAATTTGGAGAGGAACATGGCCTCATCACAGGCGGCGTCTCCTCCGCCCACCACCAATATCTTCTGGTTTTTGAAGAAGGGACCGTCGCAGGTGGCGCAGTAGGATACTCCGCGGCCGGAAAATTCTGCTTCTCCCGGGACATCCAGGGTTCGGTGTTTTGCCCCGGTGGCCAAGATGACGGCGGTGGCCGTTAAGTCGCCCTTGCCGGTGACCACCTTGAAGGTATTCCCCTCTTTGGTAAAGGACCGGACCGTGGTGTTGAGAATTTCGGCCCCGAACTGCCGGGCCTGGGCTTCCATCTTCTGGGCAAAGTCAAATCCGCCCACCCCTTCGGGAAAGCCGGGATAGTTTTCCAGGGATTCAATGACCAGCCCCTGCCCTCCCAAGGCCATTTCTTCAACAAGCAGAACCTTGAGATTGGCCCGGCCGGCGTATTGAGCGGCGCTTAAACCGGCGGGACCTCCGCCTATGATGATAACGTCATAATTCTGATCCATGATGTTCGACTCCTAAAAAATATTGTTTGATGAAATATAATAAAAAACCTATATAAAGTCATCCGAATAAATAGACATATGCTCTAAACATCATCATTTTACTACATTGCAAAGAGTTTGGACAAGATAAATCCTAAACCTCTCATTTCATCCGCCGATGATAGATATAAGGAGTATTAGGATTTATGAAGATCAATGAAGAAATCAAACGGCTGCTTGATACCCTGGAAGTGGAAGCGACCTTACTGGACCGCTACCGAAGGGGACAGGAAGAGCTGCGGGTCTATCTGAAGGAAAGGCAATGGGAAGAGATGACCCGGCTTTTAGAACGGCTTG
>CAYYNJ010000248.1:258-3502 GCA_964472775.1 uncultured Spirochaetaceae bacterium | reverse complement strand
TTTCACAGGAGATTTCTCAGGTTGAAGAACGCCGGTACTCCCTGTTTGAATCTTTGGCGGCCCACTACGGGCTGCCCCGGGCGGTGGATTTTTACCAGCTGGTGGTAAGGATGCCTCAAGACGTTCAGGAACCCCTGGCAGAGGCGTACCGCCGCATTAAAATCACCGTCACCCAGATCGAGGGGATCAGCCTGGCCATCGATGTTTACATCCGCAGCGTCGGAGAGGTGATGAACCAGGTCCTGGGGGAATTCTACCCCCACCGCAAGGGAAATATCTATTCCCGGCACGGCCGCAGCGTTCCGGTAAATTCGAATCCGATGATATTCAACAAGTCCCTTTAGGGCAGGAGGTTGAAATGCACTCCACTTTTACCAGTGTTGAAATAGCAAAAAGAAGCATCATCGCCCACACTCAGGGCCTGGCCACCATAGGCCATAACGTCAGCAACGCCTCGGTGGAAGGATACTCCCGCCAGAGGGTAGAGATGAAGGCCTTCGATCCCATCTTCATGCCGGGACTCAACCGGGCGGAAACCCCGGGACAGCTGGGGCAGGGTGTGACGGTGGAGCGGATTGAGCGGATCCGGGATGATATTTTGGAAAGCCGCATCGTCGGCCGGGCCAACGGACAGGGATTCTGGGAAGCCCGGGAAAAGTATATTGGTATGCTGGAAGACGTGTATAACGAACCCACCGAATACTCGGTCCGATCGTTGATGGACGGGTTCTGGGATTCCTGGCAAGAGCTTACCTTTCATCCCGAAGAGATGGCCTCCCGGCAGCAGGTTCTGCAGAGAGGAGAGGCCCTCATCGACGGGATAAAGAACCGCTACTCCTCCCTCCGTGAAATCAGAGAGATGACCGATCAGGAGATCCGGGCCACCGTGGACCGCATCAACAACATCCTCAAGGAAGTGGGGTCTTTGAACGAACAGATTCTCAAGGTCAAAGCCATGGGGGATAATCCCAACGATATGTTAGACCGCCGGGATCTTTTGGTGAAGGAACTATCGGGCATTGTGGACATCGCCGTGGATCAGCGGGACCCCGATGAGTTCATCATCACCACCGGCGGGCTCCACCTTCTGCAAGGCCGGGTAGTTCATCCCTTGAATACCGAATCGGATCCCGCCAATGAAGGATATTCCCGGGTAACCTGGGCGGACAGCGGAAACGACGCCTATTTTAGGGGCGGCAAACTGGCGGCCCTGATCGGCCTCCGGGATGAGGATATCCGCGGTGAGATCCAGAAGCTTGATACCATGACCATTCATTTTGTGGATCTGGTGAATGAAAACCATAACCCCGGCTACGGCTTGAACGGCCGGACGGGCCTGGATTTTTTCCGGGAATATCCCTTTATCAACAACCTGGCGGGGAATTACGACGCCAACGGCGATGGAGCCTTTGATTCGTCCTATATCTTCCGTATCAACGGAACAAACACCCTGAATCCCCAGGACGAGGTGGGAATAGGAGGGGTTCTCTCCCTATCGGGGGGAAACGGGAACATCCATGTGCCGTATTTTCCCACCGACACGGTGGATGATGTGATAAAACGCATCAACCTCTCCGGATCCGAGGTGGTGGCCCGGCTTGACCGTGAGGGCCGGCTCTCTTTAAAAGGAGCCGCATCGGAGAATAGGGAAAATCCCGATTTTGTGCTGCGCCATATCGAAGACTCCGGCCAATTCCTGGTGGGGTATGCGGGGATGCTTCAGGAAACCGGCGCCGCCGGGGCCTATGACTGGGCTCAGGCCGATGCGGTGGCCGCCCTGAGGGGAGGGGAGCTCAATTACGCCGTGGCCCCTCTGACCCATCCTTCGGGCTGGATCGAGGTCAACCCCGCCTTAATGAACGATCCTGCTTCGGTGGCGGCGGGTTACGGCACCAACGGCAGACCCGCCGAACCGGGAGATGCTTCGGCGGCCATCGCCATAGCCGCCTTGAGGAGCAGCGATGTGATGCTCGGCAAGGTTCCCAGTTTCGACGAATACTTTGCCGAGGTTGTGGCGGACATCGGCCTGAAAGGTGAAACCGCCGCCCGGGCTTTGGATACGGAGAACCTGATCATGAAGGAGCTTGAGGGCATGCGGGAGGCCATCTCCGGTGTGAACATTGATGAAGAATTGGCTCAGATGATCAAGTTTCAGCACGGTTACAACGCGGCGGCCCGTTTCCTTTCCACCGTGAACAGCCTTTTTGATACCTTGATAAACCGCTTGGGGGTATAGTTGAATGAAACGTATCAGCAGTAATATGGGAAATACGGATATGCAGTATCATCTGCGCCTTCGGGAATGGCAGATGAACAGTCAGCAGAATAAGATGGCCGAACAGACCCGTATCGGTGAACTCAGGGATGATCCGGTGGCAAATGGATCCCACGTCATATATCCCATACTGGTATCAATCCAGAAACCCGGTATTCGAAAAACGCCGAGACCCTGCAGAGCGACAACCGGATAGCCGAGGGGTACATGCGTTCCGCCGGGGACATCCTTCAGCGGGTGAGAGAACTGGCTATCCAAGGCGCCAAGGGAACCTACACCAAGGAAGACAGCCGCTATATGGCGGAAGAAGTGAATCAGCCCATTAATGAAATGGTGGTCATTGCCAACGGGAAAAACGGCGACGGTCGCACCATCTTCGGGGGTGACCGAACCTTGAGTCAGGCTTTCCGGGTTCAGGAAGGGCATTATCCCGGTGTCGAAAATAAACTGATCACCGGTGTCCAGTACGTGGGAACCATGGAGGGGAGCTACGTGGAAGCCCGATTCCCCGGGAATCAGGTGTTCTGGGCCGAAGATCAGCAAGTATTTGCCGAAAGGGAAGCCTTGAATTATCTGGTGGATCAGGACAGTTCCATCCTCATCGACGGAGTGGAGGTTTCCTTGAAACAGGGAGACAACATTCATACCATCATGGCTAAGATAAACGGCTCGGGGGCGGCGGTAGAAGCCTCCCTCGATCCTGTGAAGAACTCTCTCATGCTGAAAACCACCGTACCTCACCAGATATGGCTGGAAAACGGTTCAAACGGAGAAGTCTTAAGCGATTTGGGACTCATCGACAATTTTAACCGCCCCCCCGACAATTATGCCGACGGAGTTCAGGTGGCGGGGGGATCCATGTTCGATATGATGATCCAACTCCGGGATAACCTGTATGACTGCGATAAGATCTACATCGGCGGTGCTTCCCTGAAGGCTGTGGACTTCTCCCAGGTGGTGAACTTCTAA
>CAYYNJ010000248.1:0-248 GCA_964472775.1 uncultured Spirochaetaceae bacterium | reverse complement strand
GAACGCCGAAGCGCTTCTGGCCAAGGAAAACATTGACGGCGGTCTTATCGGCGGTGCTTCCTTGAAGGGTATTGATCTGGCATTGAACAATCTGCTCTCGGAACTGGGCAAGCTGGGAGCTCAGGATGAACGGCTCAGTCTGGTTCAGGGCCGTCTTGCCTATGAGATCCCCGAGATCCAGCAGAAAAACTTAGATATCACCGGCCTCGACATGGCAAAGGCCATCACCGATTTAAAGATGCTGGAGT
>CAYYNJ010000247.1:0-5134 GCA_964472775.1 uncultured Spirochaetaceae bacterium | reverse complement strand
AACGGTTTTATCAGAAAAAAGTGAAGCCAGAGTAATTCAGGCTTGCGGGTAACAAGGCAAGCCTGAATATTTCGAAACCAGACCGCAGGTGAAAAGCATTATTCTCCCGCCACGCCCCGGTGTGATTCGGGCTGGGTTTTTCCCGTGTTTCCCGCGAAGGCGGTGAGCTCTTCACCGATGGCCATGAGTACCGCCCCGGTACGGATCACCTCGATGATCCCGTTGGCTTCGAGCATCTTCTCCAGGCCGTCGATCTTCCGGGGCGCCCCGGTAATCTGGAAGGTGATGGTGGTGTCGGAGATATCCACCACCTCGGCCCGGAAGGCGTGGCCGATCTGGAGGATGTCGGTACGGTCTTTGGGCAGGCACCGAACCTTGATCAGCCCCAGCTCTTTCTCCACCTTGTCCAGGTCGGCGTAGTCCCGGGCGTGGACCACGTCCACCAATTTATTGAGCTGTTTGAGGATCTGGTCCAGGGTTTCCCGTTCCCCCGAGGCGATGATGTTCATGTGGGAAAAGTTGGTGTCCCGGGCGGGGGATACCACCAGGCTGTCCAGGTTGTAGCCCCGGCGGGAGAACACCAGGGCGATGCGGTTCAGGACTCCCGGTTTATTGGCCACGTAGAGGCCGATGGCGTGGGTTGCGAAATTTTCTGCCATATCAGGTACTTCCTTTGGGTTTTTCCAGCTTGATTTTCGGCGGTTCCAGAAGCATATCCGCCATGGTGCCCCCGGCGGGGATCATGGGAAACACGTTGTCCTGTTTTTCCACCTCCGCTTCTATCAGGCAGGGGCCGTCGTTATAGTTCAGTGCCTCGGTGAGGATCTTCCGTACATCGGAACTCCGGCGGATCCGGAAGCCCCGGGCACCGTAGGATTTGGCCAGGGCGACGAAGTCAGGGTTCCCCGCCAGGTCCACCCCGGAGAGCCGGTTGTCGTAGAACATGTCCTGCCACTGCCGCACCATGCCCAGATAGCGGTTGTTGATGATGAGGATTTTCAAGGGAAGCTTCAGGTTCACCGCCGTGGAAAGCTCCGGCAGGGTCATCTGGAATCCTCCGTCCCCCACGATGGCGCAGACGACCTTGTCCGGCGAGGCCAGGGCGGCGCCGATGGCGGCGGGGAAGCCGAATCCCATGGTGCCCGCTCCGCCGGAAGAGATCCAGCTGCGGCCCTCGCTGCTGCGGTAGAACTGGGCTGCCCACATCTGGTGCTGACCCACGTCGGTGGTCACCACCGCCTGGCCGCCGGTGAGGTTGTAGAGCTCTTCGATGACGTGCTGGGCCCGGAGTTTTCCTTCCTTGCGGTACGAAAGGGGGTGGGCTTTTTTCCACCTTCCAATATCCCGCAGCCATTCCCGGGTGTCTCCCTTTTCCAGATAGGGGGAAAGGGCCTCTATCACCGCCCGGGCGTCGCCGACGATGCTGTGGTGAACCTTGATCACCTTATCAATTTCCGAAGGATCAATATCGATGTGGATCCGTACCGCGTCCTTGCAGAACTCCGAGGCTTTTCCGGTGATTCTGTCGTCCCAGCGGCTGCCGATGGACATGATGAGGTCGCATTTTTCCACCGCCTTGTTGGCGTAGGCGGTGCCGTGCATACCCACCATCCCCAGGCTCAGCTCGTGGTTTTCAGGAAAGCAGCCCTTCCCCAGCAGGGTGCTGGCCACGGGAATCTGCATTTTTTCCGCCAGGTGAAGAATCGGTTTCTCCGCCCCCGAGATGACCGCCCCGTGACCCACCAAAAGCAGGGGCCTTCGGGCCGCCTTCAGACGGTCGCCGACGGCGGTGAGGGCCTCCTCGTCTTCCTCCTGGGGGATGGCGTATCCCGGCAGATGATACTCCTCGGTATAGTTGGGGTCTATCAGGGCGCTGGAGACATCTTTGGGGAGGTCGATCAGGACCGGGCCGGGCCGGCCGGTCCGGGCCAGGTAGAACGCTTCCTTCATGATTCGGGGCAGTTCCTCGGCGTTTTTGATAAGGTAGGAGTGTTTCACCACGGGGCTGGAGATGCCGAACACGTCGGCCTCTTGAAAGGCATCCATGCCCAGGGCCCAGGTGGGAGCCTGGCCGGTGATCACCACCAGGGGCACCGAATCCATGTGGGCGGTGAGGATGCCGGTGATGGTGTTGGTGGCTCCGGGCCCTGATGTAACCAGGGCCACACCGGTCTTTCCGCTGGCCCGGGCGTAGCCGTCGGCCATGTGAACCGCCCCCTGTTCGTGCCGGGTCAGGACCAGCTTGATGGGGGAGTCTACCAGGGCGTCGAAAATCGGGATCACCGAACCTCCGGGGAGGCCGAAGATGTATTCAACTTCCTGCTGCTGGATGATGTCCACCGCCACTTCCGCGCCGGTGCGAAGTTTTTTCGTCATTATTTGGCTCCTCTCTGCGGTTTTTTAGAATTTTGTTAAAAATTCAGTTAGCAGGATGACATACTTTTATAAAACCGCAAGATTGTGCCAATTTTAACGTAAATATTGAGGCTGTCAATGGAGAAGATATGAAATTTGTTAAAAAAACAGTCTATTTATAGGCAAGAATTGAAGAAAGCCATTTTTCTACCTCTTCCATAGCGATGTTTTTCCGTTTTGCCAGGTCGGCTACCTGATCTTTTTGGATCTGCCCGACACTGAAGTAGGCGCTTTCGGGGTGGGCGAAATAAAAACCGCTCACCGATGCCTCGGGAACCATCATGCAGCTTTCGGTGAGGGTGATGCCGGTTTTGCCTTCCGGGTCCAGCAGGGAAAAGATGAGCCGCTTGTCCGTGTGGTCCGGGCAGGGGGGGTATCCCGGGGCGGGGCGGATCCCCCGGTACCGGTTTTTCAGCAGGTCCGCCGGGGACAGGTCTTCATCGGGCGCATAGGGCCAGAGGCTGGTCCGTACCTCCCGGTGGAGGGTTTCGGCAAACGCCTCGGCCAGCCGGTCCGCCAGAATTTTCACCATGATTCTTAGATAATCATCGTCCCCGGCGATCTGTTCCAGCGCTTGGTCCAAGCCGCCTCCGGCGGTGACGGCAAACAGGCCCAGGTAGTCGGGCACCCCCGCATCTTCCGGGGCGATGTAGTCCGAAAGGGAGAGGTAGTAGGGGGTCTTTTCTTTTTTCTTCTGCTGCCGCAGGGCGGGCAGCACTGCCGCTTCGGCGGTGCAGGTTTCGTCGATGAAGAGAACGATGTCGTCACCCCGCTGCCGGGCAGGCCAGAAACCCGCCGCCCCCGTGGCGGTGAGCAGTTTCTTTTTCTCGATCACATCCAGAATCTCCCGGGCCGTGGCGTAGAGCTTGCGGGCTTCCGGTCCCTTATCGGGATCCTCCAGGATCTCCGGGTACCGGCCGGGGATGTCCCAGGCCAGGAAGAAGTAGGACCAGTCGATCAGGGGGCGGATTTTCTCCAGGGGATAATCGGGAAAGATCCGGGCACCGAAGAAGGAGGGCCGGGTGACCGCCGTGTAGACGGGACGGAACCGGAGACGCCGGGCCTCCTCCAGGGAAATGTACTCGGCTCCCTGAGTCTTTTCTTCCCGGGCGGTCCTGATTTTATCCATCTGCCTTTTTAGTTCCTCCAGGAAGGCGGGTTTGCGCCGGGGGTTCAGCAGGGCCTCCGCCACCCCCACCGCCAGGGAGGCATCCTTCACGTGCACCACCGGCCCGGAGTAGGCGGGGTCGATTTTCACCGCCGTGTGGATGGGGGAGGTGGTGGCCCCTCCCACCAGAAGGGGAATGGTCATGCCCCGGCTCTCCATGTCCCGGGCCACCCGGACCATCTCGTCCAGGCTGGGGGTGATGAGCCCCGAGAGACCCACCATATCCGCTCCGGTTTCCCGGGCCACGTCGAGGATCTTTTCCCCCGGGGTCATCACTCCCAGGTCGATGATTTCGTAGTTGTTGCACCCCAGCACCACCCCCACGATGTTCTTGCCGATGTCGTGGACATCCCCCTTGACGGTGGCCAGGACGATCTTGCCCTTGGTGTGGCTTTCGCCCTCGGCCTTCTCCGCCTCGATGTGGGGCAGCAGCAGCTCCACCGCCGATTTCATCACCCGGGCGCTTTTTACCACCTGGGGCAGGAACATCTTCCCCGATCCGAAGAGTTCCCCCACCCGGTTCATTCCCGCCATCAGGGGCCCTTCGATCACGTCGATGGCCCGGTCCGCCTTCTGCCGGCACTCCTCGGTGTCTTCTTTGATGAACTTTGTGATGCCCTTCACCAGGGCGTGGCTGATTCTTTCCTCCACCGCGGTGCTGCGCCACTCCGGCGTGCCCTCTTCGACGGCGGCGGTGGACCCTTTGAGACCCTCGGCCGGGTCGATGAGAGTTTCCGTGGCCCGGCCGTTCAGGTTCAGCACCACCGCCTCTACGGCGCTGCGCAGATCTGCGGGGATATCGTCGTAGATTCCCAGCTGACCGGGATTGACGATGCCCATATCCATCCCCGCCGCTATGGCGTGGTAGAGGAAGACCGAGTGGATCGCTTCCCGGACCAGGTTGTTGCCCCGGAAGGCGAAGGAGACGTTGCTCACCCCTCCGGAAATCAGGGTTCCGGGGAACTCCTTTTTCAAGAGGGGAATGGCGGCGATAAAGTCGGCGGCGTAGTTCCGGTGCTCCTCGATACCGGTCCCTACGGCAAAAATATTGGGGTCGAAGATGATGTCCCCGGGGACAAACCCCGCCTCCTCGGTGAGAAGCCGGTACCCCCGGCGGCAGATAGAGATTTTTCTCTCCAGGGTGTCCGCCTGTCCCGCCTCGTCGAAGGCCATGAAAACCACGGCGGCGCCGTACTTTCTTATCTCCCGGGCCCGCCGGAGGAAAACGTCATCCCCCTCCTTCAGGCTGATGGAGTTGACGATGGATTTGCCCTGCACCCACTTGAGCCCCGTTTCCAGGACCTCCCATTCGGAGGAATCGATCATCACCGGGACCCGGGAGATGTCAGGTTCTGAGGCCAAAAGTTTGAGAAAGTTCTCCATCTCGAAGGCCGAATCGAGCATGGCCTCGTCCATATTGATGTCGATGATCATGGCCCCGTTTTCCACCTGATCCCGGGCCACCTCCAGGGCCTCGGCGTACTCCCGGTTCTGGATGAGCCGTTTGAACTTGGCCGACCCGGTGACGTTGGTCCGTTCCCCCACGTTGAC
>CAYYNJ010000246.1:0-5155 GCA_964472775.1 uncultured Spirochaetaceae bacterium | reverse complement strand
CGCTGCCATGCTCGCCCGTTCCCCGTTGAAGCTCGCCCTGATCGCCACTGCCACCGTATGCCTCAATGTCGCCCATCACAAGGACAAACTTAGATCCTAATCCATCTTTTCCCTTTTTCGGCCCCGGCCGGCCGGTGGAATCAAGGGCCATAATCTCGCTGCCGTAGAGCACCAGACCCACGGCGGTGGCATAGGCGGGAGAATTATACTCCGCCACCAGTCCACCCATAGGCTTAGGATAACCCAGGCGCACGGGAAGCCCGAACACCTCCCGGGCCAGTTCCGCCGTACCGGGAAGAAGGGAGGCTCCGCCGGTGAGAACCACCCCGCCCCCCAGGTGTTTCAGATAATCCTTCCGGATCATCTGCTCTTTCACCAGGCCTAGGATCTCCATCATCCGGGGCTGGATGATACGGCAAATCTCCCGGCGGGGAATCGCCGCCGATGGCCAGCCTCCCACCCCGGGTATTACCACATCTTCTTCAATATCAACCATAGGAAGATAGCAGCTGCCCGCCTCTTTCTTAAGCCGTTCCGCCGCATCCAGGGGCGTTTTCAGCATGATCGACAGGTCGCTGGTCACCTGCTCGCCCCCCACCGCTACCACGCCGGTGTGGTAGGGCGCCCCGTCCAGGTGAACCAGCACATCGGTGGTGCCGCCCCCCAGGTCGATCATCAGGACACCCAGTTCCATCTCGTCGGTGGACAGCACCGCCCGGGAAGAAGCCAGGGATTCCAGGACAATGTCATTGACCCTGAATCCCGCCCGGTTCACACACTTAAGAAGGTTCTGGGCGGAGGTAACCGACCCGGTGATGATGTGAACCTCCGCTTCCAGCCTAATGCCTATCATATCCAGAGGATTCTTCACACCCCCCTGATCGTCCACAATGTATTCCTGGGGAATCACGTGAAGGACCTCCCGGTCCATGGGAATCACGATGGCCTTGGCGGCATCGATGACCCTCTTCACATCATCCCTGTCTATTTCACGGCCCCGGCCGGTGACGGCCACCACGCCCCGGGAATTAATTCCTTCTATATGGGCGCCGGCGATACCGGTGATAACACCCTGAATGTCCCTGCCCGACATCATTTCCGCCGCATCTATGGCGGCCCGGACCGACTTCATGGTGGACTCAATATTGATCACCACCCCGCGGCGGAGCCCCTGGCTGGGAGCTACTCCGACACCGACAATTTCTACCCCGCCGGTTTCGGTGCGTTCACCCACCACGGCGCACACTTTGGTGGTTCCGATGTCCAGTCCTACGATGAGATCGTCCAATGCCACGGCCTAGTCCTCCCGGGTCCTGTAAACAATCCGGCTGCTGCGCAAATCCAGCTCTTCCAGGGTAGAGTTTATCCCTTCCCGCCGGGTAACGTCCAGAACCACAAGGATGTATTTAAGAAGCTCGGCGCTGATTTCTTTGCCGATTCGCACTCTGGTCTGATATCCCCGGGGATAGAGAACCACATCGTAGTCGGATAGGCCTCTTTTTTCAAACTTCACCTCCGATATCAAACCGAAGAGCTGGGGTGCTTCCTGGCTCAGCTGGTGAAGCTGTTCTAGAAAAGGAACCACCGGATCAGGCAGCCTCATCCCTTCCCGTACTTCGGGAAACCTGATTCCCGATATGACGGGAAGGTCTTCCGGGATTCCGGAACCGCCCACGGCAAAGACAACACCCTGCCTATCCAGCACCAGGGGAACAACCCCCGCCTCGCCGCCAGCCAGGGAACACGCCAGGGGCAGGCGTTCTTCTAAAATGATACGGAGACTGCCGGGAAAATCCTTGGAAACCCGGGCCCGAGCGACCCGGGGAATCCGGGTCAAAAGAGCTTCCGCCGCTTGAGTATCGATGCTGAAGAAACCCAAGGGACCGTTAAACCCGGCGGCGGACATGATCTGTTCATTGGTCATGGGGAATCCCCCGGGGGCATCGATAACCACCGAGGTGATAACCAGGCGGGGGGCCAGGAGAAATTGAAAAATCACCTCCCCCACCAGGATGAGCAGAAGGATCACGATGAGCCGGGAAAAGAACAGTCGAAGCCGGTCTTGATGCTGGCTTCGGTCCTGTTCGTTCCTGGCAGATTCTACGACCCCCAAAGAAGGGTTTATGATCCGCGGGGAGGCACTCCTCTCCCGGTACAAGGGGGGAGAAACGGGGACTTTCTGATAATCATCCAGGGGGTAACTACTCACCGCGTCCCTCCAGAAGAGAAGGATCCACCCGGAATCTCAGAGGATCGGCGGAACCCCGAGACCCTTCATAGGTCCACCCTTGGGTCATCCAGCTCTGATCAGGAAAAAGCCTCAAACCTTCCGCCGCCTCACCCTCCCGAACCTCCTGGTTCCGGTAGATGTTCTGCAGCAGACCACACATGATGAAGGTAACCAGCAGCGAAGAACCGCCGGCGGAAAAGAACGGCAAGGGTATGCCCGTGGCAGGAACCAGCCCGGCCACCACCGCCATGTTGAAAAAGGCCTGATAGAGGATGGAACTGGTCAGCCCGAAGCCAAGATAATAGCCGAACCGGTCCCGGCAGCCCAGGGCAATGTAGTATCCTCGGACCGCCAGCAGCAAAAACAGGGCAATGACAAAGAAAACCCCGAAGAATCCCGCTTCTTCACCCAAAGAGGCAAAAAGAAAATCTGAATGCACCTCCGGCAAAGCCCCCAGCTTCTTCACGCCGCTTCCCAGCCCCTGGCCCCAGAAGTGGCCCCTCATCAGGGCATCCCGGGAGGCGATGATCTGAAACCCCGTACCGGAAGGATCCATTTCGGGGGAGAGGAAGGTGATAAGCCGTTCCACCCGGTGTTCTTTCGTAAACAACATGATAACCGTTAAGGGAAGAGTCACCAGGGCGATGAGGATAAAGTAGACCCCCCTGACATTGGCTATGAAGAAAATCGCCAAGGCCAAAAGAAACAGAAAAAGGGCGGTGGAAAAATCGTTCTGAAAGAAGACAATCGCCACAAAAAGAGCGGTTATGATCAGGGGAGGCAGAACCGTGTTAACCGGCTCGTCCAGGCGCCCTTCATTCTTACTGAGAATCGCCGCCAAATAGAGAGCCAAGGCGACCTTGGCCAGCTCGGAAGGCTGAAAGGAAAAGCCGGCTACCCGGATCCAGCGCACTCCCCCCATGACTGTCCGGCCCAAACCGGGCAGGAAGGTGGCCAACAGCAGCAACAGGGAAAGGAGAATGAAGAACGGAACCTGCCGGCGAAGCCAGGTCAGGCTCAACCGGGAAGAAACCAGGTAGGCAAGAGACCCCAGAATCAAAAAAATCATCCGTTTCTTGAGAAAAAAGAGGGGATCTCCTTCGTAGATCTCGGCGGTATAGTAGGTTGAGGAAAAGAGCACGGCGGTACCCACCCCTGCTATCAGAAGCATGAGGATGAAAAAGACCGAATCGCCGTGATTCTGTTTTTTTACTCTTTCGATCTCGAACCTTTCACTCATAGTTTTTACTGAATCTTCAAGGTTGAGAGGCTCAGAATAACAAAGAGTCCTCCTAAAATCCAAAAACGGACCACCACCTTGGTTTCATCCCATCCTTTTAATTCAAAATGATGATGAAGAGGGGCCATCTTAAAGACCCTCTTCTTTCGCAGCTTGTAAGAAATAACCTGGATCATCACCGAGACCACTTCGATGACAAAGACGCCTCCGACGATGAGAACCAGAACCTCCTTTTTGATCATCAGGGCCATGACACCGATGACGCCCCCCAGGGCGAGACTCCCCGTATCTCCCATAAAAATCTCGGCAGGATGGGCGTTATACCAGAGAAACCCCGTACTGGCGCCCACCAAAGCAGTGGCCATGACGGTCAACTCTCCCGCTTCGGGAAAATAGGGAATCCCCAAATAGGCAGAGTAATCGGCCCGGCCGGTGATATAGCACAGCACCGCCAAAGCCAGGCTCATGAGAAGCAGGAGACCCGTGGCCAGACCGTCCAGACCGTCGGTCAGGTTGACCGCATTGGATAACCCCGTCAGATAAACCACCCCCAGGGGGATGTAGAAAATCGACAGGTCCACCACGGGATTCTTCAGGAAAGGAAGATACAACAGGGTGGTCTGCTCCCCGCCGGTAAAATACAGAAAAAGAACAATGGCCAGGGAGACTAAAATTTGAGCGGTGAATTTGAACCCTCCCTTCAGACCATCGGAGCTCTTGCGGAAAACTTTCAGATAATCATCCACAAAACCGATGGCGCCGAAGAGAACCAGGGAAGCCAAAGCTACCCAGGTGGTGAGATTGGAGAGGTCCTGCCAGAGAACCACCGCCACCACCACGGAAAAAATAATCAACAGCCCCCCCATGGTGGGAGTACCCGATTTTACCAGGTGGGTTTGCGGCCCGTCTTCCCGCACTTCCTGACCCGCCTTCCAAAGTTTCAGCCGCTGGATAAGCCAAGGACCGAAAATAAAGGAGATGAACAAGGCGGTGATGGCCGCGTAGGCAGCCCGGAAGGTGATGTACTGGAAAATATTGAGAAAGGTAAAATTCTTCACCAGGGGCAGTAGAAATTCCCTAAACATGAAAACTCCTCAAAGGTTCTATCAATCGTTCCAAAGCGGTAACCCGGGATCCTTTCAGATAGACCAGGTCGCCCTGCCGGAGGTAGGCCAGGACCATTTTTTCCAAATCTGAATAATCTTCTGCGAAGTGAAGATCGAAATCTCCTCCGGCGGCGGCTTCCCAGGCGGGCCTTGCGGAGGTTCCAAAAAAGAAAACCGCCTCCAAAGCTTCCCGGGCGATTTGCCCTCCCAGGGCACGGTGGGCTTCCTCACTGGAACCGCCCAACTCTCCCATGGCTCCCGCCACCAGGATTTTCCGCCCCTCCCAGGGGAGCCGGGCCAAAGTTTCCAGACCCCGCAGAAAAGATTCAGGATTGGCGTTATAACAGTCCGCCACCACCGTCACTGCACCGGGAAAAACCTCTCCCCGGCCGAAAAGCGGCTTCTGTTCGGCCAGGCCCGCCGCCACGGCGTCCCAGGAAGCTCCCGCATAACGGGCGGCGGTTAAGGCGGCCAGGGCGTTATTCAGGTTATGACGGCCCATCAAAGGGAATTCCAGATCCCGCCCGTGAAAGCGGAAACTCCACCATCGACCAGAACGCTCGTTACTGCGAGGTTGCC
>CAYYNJ010000245.1:0-5164 GCA_964472775.1 uncultured Spirochaetaceae bacterium | reverse complement strand
CTTCCACGTTGATGTTGGCGTTGCGGAGCTCATCCAGAACCCCCGCCAACACACCAACACGATTGAAGTGGCGCACCACCAGACTGGTAACGCCGGTGGATTTGGCCTGGGTATTCACCACGTTGGGAGGCTTGCCGCTGGCCCGGTACTCTTCGATGATCCTCACCACCTCGTCGGCAATGGCCTCCGAAGCCTGATCGGTGGATGCCCCGATGTGGTGGGAGGCGTTAATCAGGGCCGCCAGACCGGTGTCGCCAAACTCGTTGGCCGTGGCGGCGGGCTCACCTTCAAAAACATCAAGCCCCACCTTCAGCCCCTTCCGGGTTATCGCATCCTTCAAGGCCGCCGTGTCCACCACCTCGCCCCGGGAGGTGTTGATAAAGATGGCTCCATCCTTCATCTTGCTAAAAAAACCGGCCCCCACCAGATGGTCCGTCTCCGGCGCCGCCGCCAGATGAACCGAAACCACATCGGCGGTTTCCGCCACTTCTTCGGGGGTGGCGCAGTAGCGGATGCCCATCTTCTTTGCCTTTTCGGGCGTCAGGGACCGGGACCAGCCCGCCACGTCCATGTCCAGCCCCCGGGCCATACCCGCCAAAGCCTGGCCGATGGAGCCCATCCCCAGAATTCCCAGGGTGCGGCCCTTGAGACCCCGGGCCTTGCCGTATTCTTTCTTCTTCCAGAGCCCCGCCCGCAGGTCTGCGGTGGCATCGGCGATACGGCGGTCCGCCGCAATCATGTGTCCCAAAGCCAGCTCCGCCACGGCGGCGGTGTTCTGGCCGGGACAATTGGCCACGTGGATTCCCCGGCGGTTGGCGGCCTTAAGATCGATGGTATTCACCCCCGCACCGGCACGGATGATCAGAGAGAGATTTTCCCCCGCCTCGATGGCGGCAGCAGTCACCTTGGTGGAACGGACCACCAGTATCTCCGCATCCCCCAGATGCGCGGGAAGCGTGTCAGCCTCCAGGGAAGCATCCACCGCCACCTTCAAACCCATGGCTTCCAGGGCGGAGACCGCTTTGGGTGATAATTTATCGGCAATGAGAACCTTCATGTATGCCCTCCTTTGTTATTACCCCCATCATACATGGTTTTGGCAAAATAGCAAAAATAACTTTCTTAAATAGGTTTTTTGGGAAATATGCCGCACATTAATAGAGATAAACCCTCAAATTCAACCAGGCCATGTATTGATCAGTCAGGGCCTGAAAGTAGGTCAGTTCCGCAACGCGCCGGTCCAGCAGAGCCTCCTCCCTCTCCAGGGCGGAGTATTCACCCAGGGAGTAAAGCAGCTCTGCCTCCTCCGCCAGCTGCCCCGCCTCCTCCCGGGCTAACTGGGCCACTTCCCGGTTCAACCGGGCCGTATCCAGGGACAGAAGAACCTGCTGGAGCATCTGTTCCTCCTGCCGCAGGGTCTGTTCTGCCCGGGCCTCCTCCAGGGCCAGATCTCCCTTCAGCTCCTCTCTGCGGTCACCCTGAAAATCCTCCAGGGAAAAATTAAAGGATACCGACAGGCCCAGTGCGGGCTCGCCCCCTCCGTCCCATCCCATTTCCAAATCCGCCTGGAGGGTGGGACTGAAGGCCCAGGTGTTCTTCAGGGCGGCGGCCAGGCTTTCCCGGGTGATGAAGCTTTCCCGAACCGCCCCGGATGCCTCCGCCGCCGCCTCTCCGGGGGTCAGGGTCCCCTGAAGCCGGAGGATCTCTGCTTCCAGGTCGGCGGTGGAGAGGGACGGCAAGGAAATATCTTCCCGGCCCAAGGCATCCCTCAAGGCCGCCAGATCCGCCTGCTCCTGGACCTGTCGGGAAACCAGGAGGCTCTGCGCTTCGGACCAGACCTGGAGCAGCCGGCGAATCTCGTCCAGGACCACTTCTCCCGCCTCATACCGCACCCGGGCGTCCCGGTACTCCTGCTCACGCAAAACCGTCAGTGATTCCTGAATCTCCAGGGATTCCCGGGATGACATCCAGGTCAGGACCGCGCCGAGGGCGGTATTTTCCGCTTCAATCTTTTTTTCCACCGCCTTTTGTTCCTGAAGGGTCAGGCTGAGCCTTGCCTGGGTGGTTTCGTCGGAATGGGCCAGAGGAAAGAGACTGATGCCCGCCTCACCGGACCGGTCGGCTTCGATGGTTCCGGTGAGGCGAACCTGATCGGTCACAGGAACAGTCAGACCGGCGGAGACGGAGGGGGTAAAATTCTCACCCGCCCCGGCCGCCTCCCCCTTTAAGGTGAGAGTGGAAGATGTGAAACCCCAGGTTCCCGGCAGGGCGGAGCGGGCCTTCTCCAGTTCCCAGAGACTCTCCTTCAGGTCCAGATTATTTGCCGCCGCCAGAGCCGCCAGCTCTTCCAGGGTTGAGGGCGCCGCCGGTTCGGCGAAGAGGGCCGCCAGGAACCCGGTAAAGACAATGATAACAACAAGGATTTTGCGGCTCACCCTAGGCCTCCCTCAGGACATCGGCGATCCCGCCCTGAACCGCCGATACCGCCGGTAAGAGTCCCAGAACCCCGCCGCATCCCAGGGCCAGGGCCAGACCCCCCAGTACGGCCAGGGGATTCAGGGTGAGGCTACCGGTTAAAGCCCCGGAAAGTTCTCCCAGCAGCGGCGCGATGGTGCCGAAGACCGGCCCTGCTAAAATCAGAGCCAGCAGGAGCCCCAGAATTCCACCCAGGAGGCTCAGGGCGAAGGACCAGCTCCAGAATTCCCGGACCACTGCGCCCTGAGAAGCCCCCAGGGCCCGCTCCAGGGCGATATCCCGCCGGCGACTCAGGGATTCCACCACCATGATGCTGAAAATTCCCAGGGAGCTGGTGACCAGAAGCACCATTCCCAGGATGTTCACCGCCACGGTGAAGATGGACACCGCCTGCCGCAGCTCTTCATAATAGGTGGAAACCCCCCGGGGCGTGCCCTCCCAGACCGTAACCGCCGTATCATCGCCGTAGGCGGAAGCGAGTATTCCCGAGACTTCGGCGGCCACCTTCTCCACCGACGGTTCGGTGGATCCGATCATAAAAAGCCCGGACATGAAGTTGAGCATCATCTGGGCATTCCCGCCGGCGGGGATCAGGGAGGAGTAGGGCAGAACCAGGTCGCCCAGACCGTAGGTCCGGCGGGCCACTTCGGAGGGATTTTCAAAAACCCCCGCCACGGTGTAGCTGACGATGAGATTCTGCTGCCGGTCCCGGCCCATGCCCCGGCCGAAGGCCATGCCAGGAGGCTGGACCCGCTGACCCACCGCCTCCCGGCTGAGCCAGACCTTCTTCGATCCCAGAGAGATATCCTGTTCGGTCATGGGACTCCCGTGAATAATCTCCAGACCGGTGATGTTAAAATATCCCGGTGCGGTTCCCACGGCGCTGCGGAGCCGGTAAGACTTGTCCCCGGCTCGAATCTCGTCGAAGGGCGGCATGGTAATGGGGACGGCACCGGTAATGGTATAGCCGCCCTCCGCCGCCAGGGACGGCGCAGCGGAGTCCCACTCGGAGGGCCGTTCCTGCTCGATGGTTCCGTCGTTTCCCCAGGTGCCGTTGGCCACGTAGAGAATCGATCCGTTCCGGGCCAGCTCGTCGCTCACCTGCTCCTTCAGGAGGAGGGAGGCGGTGAAAGAGAGAATCAGGATCCCCGTCCCCAGGGCCACCGCCGACAGGGTCAGGATCAGTTTTATCCGGTTTTTCGCCCAGTGCCGGGCAAATAGTGCTAAGAATTTGTTCATTTCATTTTCCTTTTACGGTTATCCACGGTTATACCCTTCTCATCGCTTCGGCGGCCTCGATCTTAGCGCCCTGCAGGGCGGGAACCACCGAAAAAGCGAAGGTGAGGATCCACGAAAGAAGGATTCCCAGAATCAGATACAGGATCGAACCCGACCCTATCTCCAGAGCCTCGGTCATTACCCGGCTCAGGGGCAGGGCCAGCAGGGTTCCCAGGAGCGCCCCCCCCAGGGTTATCATCACCGCCTCCGCCGTGAAGAGTTCGACGATGCCCCGGCGTGACGATCCCAAGGCCTTAAGAATCCCAATATTACGGCGCATCCGCAGGGCCCGGCCCAGCAAAATGTGGGAAACGTTCACCGAGGCGATGAAGAGCCCCGCCAGGGAAAGAAAGAGAATCAGGTAGCTGATGCCGCTGTTCCGGTCCATGAGCTGCTCCGCCTCCGCCCGGGGGTTGGTCACCACCACCTGGCCGGAACCGTACTGATCCTCAAACCAGTCCTGAAGCAGAAGAGACACGGGAGCCAAATCGGCGGGGTCGGTGACAGTGAACCGGAGCTGCCGGTTCATCCCGCCGAACCTGACGCCTCCCTGGCTTCCCGCTGCCGCCGCCAGATCCCGGGCGGGGGTGAAATATTGGTCATCATAATCATTCCCCAAGGGCGAAAGTACGCCGATGATGGTGGTTAATCCCTCAAACGAAGAGACTTTCCGGCCCACCAGGGTCCCGGGATCACCGTCTCCCACCAGAATCCGGGCCGTTTCGGCGCCCAGGACCATGACGCTGTTCCGGCTGATCATGTCGTCTTCGGTGAAGAGGCTGCCCCACCGGGCCTGGATGTCCCAAGCCTGGAAGAAATTTGCCGTCACCTCCCAGCCCGCCAGTTCATCCACCTCGGGAAAGATGACCGAACTGTCTTCCCGGGCTTTCAACAGCTGCTCCCGCATTTCGGCAAACCGGGCTTCCGGATCCCCGCCGGCCTCCTGGGTCTCCCCATTGATTCCCTCCCGGGCTTCCTGACCGGCGGTGTCTCCAGATCCGGCGGCGTTATCAGCGGCGGAGGCCTCAGGGACCCCGCCTCCCGGCGGTCCCGAAAAACCGGTAAACCCTTCGCCGGATAGGAACTGCTCATCGGGAAATCTCATCCGGCTGCGGTCGGCGATATAGGCGTACGCCACGGCGGGAAGAATGCTCCGTACTTTTCCGCCACCGGGGTCTCCATGTCCTCCGACTCTCCCCGGGTGCTGACCAGAATCTCCCGGTAGGCCGGGGAGGCGAGAACCTCGCTATTGTAATCCCGGGTGTAGGAAACCAGGGAGAACCCCGCCGCCGCCGCCCCGACCCCCAGGGCCACCGCTATAACCAGCAGGCCCGATTCAAGGATCCGCTGGACAAAGCGGCGGTACACGATCTTAAACGGTTCAGAAGGGACAGGGATATACCAAGGTCCT
>CAYYNJ010000244.1:0-5171 GCA_964472775.1 uncultured Spirochaetaceae bacterium | reverse complement strand
CGTGGCTTCCACGGCGCCGCCGCCCGTCCGGGCCCCCTCCACCAGGAACCCTTGAATCTTGTTGTACTGGAACCCGATCGGGATCTCCAGGTGTTTCCCCAGCCCGAGACTGGTGGACAGTCCTGTTTCCAGGGAAACCGATCCTTCTCCGTGGCGGTAGAGACTTTCAGGGATGAAGAAGGAAAGCCCCGTGCCCGCTTCGGCGGCAAACAGGGGGCCGGAAAAGGCCGTACCCAGACAGATCAGGGCGATAATGATTCTTTTCATGGTGACTCCTCTCAACGTGCGGTTCCGGCGGCGACCCGCCGCCTGGTGGTTCTATTGTAATCAAAAAGTCTCCTTCTTGAAGGGTAAAACGATGATTTTTGCAGGCCCGGGCGGGTTTATGCGGGCCCGGGGTGTCTTTCCAGGCTCTTTTTGCTCCGATGGCTCTTTCCCCAATGGGACTGCCCGCCTGGTCCCCCCGTTCTTGCCAGGTTTCTCCGGCTCTGCTATGGTGGAAGGATGAAACAACCCCATATCCTATGCGACCATGATGATGTAGCTCCCCGGGTCCTTCTTCCGGGGGATCCCGCCCGGGTGGACCGGGTCGCCCGGTATTTAACGGACCTTCGGGAGATTGCCTTCAACCGGGAGTTTAAAACCGTTACGGGCCGGTACAACCAGGTGGAGGTCACCGTTACCTCCACGGGAATCGGAGGCGCCTCGGCGGTGATCGCCCTGGAAGAGCTGGTGGGCTGCGGCGCCCGGGCCTTCATCCGCATCGGCAGTGCCGGAGCGTCCCAGGGAGGGATTGGTTTAGGGGACCTGATCATCCCCACCGGGGCGGTGAGGCAGGAGGGGGCTTCGCGGATGTATGTGGAGGAGTGTTATCCCGCCGTGGCGGACCACGAGTTGGTAGCCCTGTTGAAAAAAGAGTGCCGGACCCGGGGCTATGCCCACCATCTGGGCATCACCCGGAGTCATGATTCCTTCTACATCGATGATGAGCAGGAGGTTCTGAAGAAGTGGAGCGCCCGGGGCATCCTGGCTTCGGATATGGAAACCGCCACGCTGCTGACCCTCGCTTCCCTCCGGGGAGTGCGGGCCGCTTCGATCCTGAACAACGTGGTCCTCGTCGGGGAGGATGTGAAAGAGGGCATCGGGGGCTATGTGGATGAAGCCGCCGCAGCGGCGGAGGGAGAAAGACGGGAGATCGAGGTGGCCCTGGAGGCGCTGACCCGGCTGACCTTATAGGCTCCCCCCGCCGTAGACCGCATCCTCAGTAAGCCGTTTTTATAAGAATCAGATACTCAATGGATCCAGGGCGCGGCTCCAGCGGTTGGTTTCATAGAGAATCCAGGCCGCCCCCGCCACCACCAGGTTGGAAATAAACATGGCCCACCAGAGCCCCAAGGCCCCCATTCCCAGCCCCAGGATCATCAGGTAGGCCAGGGGAACCCTGAGTCCCCAGAGCCGGATGATGTTAAGAACCATGGGGGGCTTAGCGTCTCCGCCGCCCTGAAAGGCCCCTAACAGTACGGTGTAGAGGCTGAAAAAGATCACCGAAGGGGAAAGGATCCGGAACATGACCACGCCGATTTCGGTCACCTCCGGATCGGTGATGAAAAAGCGGATCACCGAAGCGCCTTTGAAAAAGGTGAGGGTCATCCCCAGGGTGATAAATATCAGGATAATTCTGACCCCGTGGGTCACCACCTCCCGGGCCTTGGCGACACTTCCGCCTCCCAGGTTCTGGCCCACCAGCACCGCCGTGGCCTGGCATAGCCCCTGGGCGGGCATATTAAAGAGGGCGATGATCCGGTTCCCGATTCCGAAAGCGGCGATAACCGCCGGTCCCAGACCGTTGACCACTCCCTGGAGCACCGTAAATCCCAGGGCGCTGACCCCTTGACCCAGGGAGGAGGGGGTGCCGATCCGGAAAAGGAGTTTGAGGGCCTCCCGGTCCGGTTTGAGGGTGGAGAGTTTCAGCTTGATGTGCCGGGTCCCTTTGAGCAGAATAAATACGCCTATCAGAGAAGCCACGGATCGGGCCGCCACGGTGGCTGCGGCGGCTCCCTGAACTTCCCAGCGGGGGAAGGGGCCTATTCCGAATATCAAAATCCAGTCGAGCAGGATGTTCAGAAATACCGTCACCACCTGGATAATCAGGGGGGTGATCCCGTCACCCACCCCCTGTAAAGCCGCCCGGAAGATGAACATCATGAACATCATGGGTACCCCGGCGAAAATAATCTTCAGGTACTGGGAGGTGTAGAGGAAGGTGGCTCCTTCGGGAGTTTGAAGCAGCCTGAGCAGGGGATCGACGCTGATGTAGCCAGCAATACCGAGGACCACCGAAAGCAGAGTCATGGCAGTGACAAGCTGCCCCAAGTAGAAGTCCACCCTCTCCTGATTACCCGCTCCCCGGGCTTGGCTGATCAGGGTGGTTCCGGCATTGGCGAAGCCCCCGGCAAAAATGATGAGAAAGAGGATGATGGTGAAGGCGATGGACGGGGCGGCCAGGGCTTCTTTGCCGAGTTTTCCTAAAAAGTAGGAATCCACCAGATTGTAGAGGGTCTGGAGGAAATTGGCGGCCATGATGGGAAGGGCGAGGTTTAGTAGTTTTCGGAGCATCAATCCTCCCCGGATTCGTTATTTCTCCCGCAGGTTTTATCTGAGGGCTCTGAAAGAAAATTGGCAAGCGGTTTTGCTTTTATTATAATGCAGTGACTTGCCATTCCTGCTGATGATACAATAAGGGAAAAAAAGGGAGAGGACAATGGGGAAGAGGCTGCAAAAAAGGGCTAAGGGGAGGGCGAAGGCGCTGGTTTTTTCCGGCGGGGGCGCCAAAGGAGTTTTTGAGCTCGGAGCCTGGCGGGCTTTCCGGGAGTTGGGTCTGGAATTTGATGCCGTGGCGGGGGCTTCGGTGGGCAGTCTCAACGCCGCTCTCTATGCCCAGGACCGGTTCGACCTGGCCGAGGAGATCTGGGATACCGTTTCCATCGAAAAGATCGTTGATCTGCCCCGCCATTTTGTCAAAGACGGGAAGGTGGATATCCGGGAGGTAAACCTGGAGAACATCTCTTTCTTTAACAAGGTATTATTTCAAAAGGGAGGGCTGGACAGTTCCCCCCTGTACAGCCTCCTCAATCAATACCTGGATGAAAAAGTGATCCGCCGCCGCGGGGTGGACCTCGGGATAGTCACGGTGGAAGTGAAGGGGTTCAAGGCCCGGGAGCTTTTCCTGGACCAGATGGAAGAAGGCCTTCTGGCGGATTACCTTCTCGCCTCTGCCTCTTTCCCCGCCTTTGAAGACGCTGTTTTTAACGGCCGCCGGTTCACCGACGGGGGGATTGTGAACAACATCCCCCACAGCATGATGAAGGAGCGGGGGTACCGGGATATTACCGTGGTGGACGTTTCGGGGATGGGAATGAACCGGAAACCCGAAGTGGAGGGAACCTGTACCACCTACATAAAGAATTCCCTCAGTATGGGCGGGGTGCTGGATTTCAGCCCCGGCTTCCTCAAGAGCTATGGTGAATTGGGCTAATGGGCTACCTTACAGACCCTGGGGGGGCTGGAAGGGACGGCTTATTTTATTAAGCCCGGCAGAGGGTGTCCGGTTTGGGAAAAGGGGCTGGGCGATCCGACGGTGAGGGAGAAGATTACCGCCCTTTTCCCAGGGCAGGAAGAGCAAACTTCCTTCGTCGATGTCATCCGGTCTCTGTTGCCCCGGGAATATGCGAAACAGAAAAACCTCTCTCAGGTTCTGTTGGAATGCGCCGCCCTGAGTCTGGGGCTACCCCGGGACCGGCTCTACACCTGGGAATCCCTGGCGGAGGGGGCCGACGAAGCCCGGAAAAAAATCCCCCCCGGGGAGCCTCTGCCTCTGGAGGATCACCTGAAGAAGCTGAAAGGCACCCTGGAGGAAAAGTTCGGAAAAATCCGGCCCGAGGAGTCTTCCGGGGTTTCGGTTTTCGAATACGCCCTCAGGGTGGGCCTGATAGATCCGGCAAAGCCGTCTCCGGGGCTTCTGAAAGCCTACGCCTCGGTTCATCCGCCCCTGGCGGGGGCGGTGATTTGGAGTTTCCTTCGGGACTATTCTTCCTGATTCTCCGGCTCCCGGTAGAGGGCCAAAGCTTTTTTGAATATCTCCGCCACCGTGGCTAAAACACCCAGGCCTAGAAGGAGGGGAATAAGAATTCTCAGGACCGAAACAAGCCCTTCCAGCCCCAGACCGGTTAACGAGCCTTCCAGAACCAGGGAGGAGAATCCTTGCCTTAGAAACACCACCAAAATTCCCAGGGTAAAGGCGTTCAGCGCCAAGTCACCCAGCCTCAGGGCAAGACTCCAGCGCCGCTGAATAATCAGCAGGATGCTGAATCCTATTTCCAGGCTCCAGCGGAACAGCAGGAGGGGCACCAAGGACCAGAAAACCGGCGATAAGACCGGAGTAAAGATGTGGTTTTTACCGGTAAATTGGTGGATTCCCAGCTGGGAGGAAAAAACCGTGAAAATCAGGATGGCTAGAAGGCTGAAAACCAATCCCGCCACCGGGTCCGCCAGCTTGATCCGGGAAGGGTACTCCCGGGCCGGTAGGTTCTCCACGGTCCAAAGCTCATCATCCAGGGGGTCTTCCCACTGGCCGGCGGGGAAAAATTTCTGTAAAACAAAAAAGACGATCACCAGTACCCCGAGGGTCTGAATTAAAGCCGAGAGTGTTTCGGCCAGGAGTTTGAGTACCGCCGGGACGGTTATCTCGCCGGCGGCCATTTCGATGGTCTGGGTGATCAAAAGGACCAGCGCCAACACGAGCAGAACAATCCCCGTGACCATGCGGAAAAGGGGGTAGGCGGCGGGGGATATCAGGTAGGCATCCTCCCGGTGCGCCGCCGCTTTTTTCAAGGGCGAGCCCAGGTCCTGCAGATATTCCTTCATGGCTGTTTCGTCCAAGGTTTTCCCGCTAAATTTTTCTTCCAGGTCGTCCATGAGATGAGAATGAAACTCCCGGCGGATATCCTTCCGGCCCTTCAGGGGCAGATGACGGCCCAGGGTTCTCTCATAACGGTCCAGCCAGCTTTTCGCATCCGTGGTCATTTTCATTTCAACAACCTCCCGAGGGTCGCATTCAAGACCCCCCATTCTGTCTTTAGTTTGTCATAGAGCTCGCCGCCTCCGTCACTGAG
>CAYYNJ010000243.1:2109-5213 GCA_964472775.1 uncultured Spirochaetaceae bacterium | reverse complement strand
ACCTTTTCACCCTTTAGCATCAGGGCGCAAAGGTAACCTGATAGGGTTGCAAACCATCGACGAATACGAACAAGGTAATTCCGCCGTTTTCGTCCAAAGGCACTGTCAGGTCGTAAATCCCATAGTTGTCGTCACAAGAGAACATGTATTTACCGTTAGCCAGCACTATGGCAGAGTTTCCTGGAGCCTTTTCCAAAAAATCTTCGATGGGGATAGGTTTGTTATTATCTGGATGGACTTTTTAACGAGTGATTACGCTGAAGAAATCTAGCAAAATATGACTTTTTTGACAAGATTATTTCTTCTCTTTCTTTTCGTTCCTTTTCAGAGACTCTTCAAGGAGGCTTCGAATGGCTTCAGTTCGGGTGGGTATACGGTTCCCAAAGCGGTAATCCTCTATCCGCTCAAGGAGTTTTTCATCTATGGTAAGGAGTATTTGGGGCTTTTTGGTTGGCATGGTCAGAATATAAACGACAAAAAATATATAATCAAGAATAAATATATTGATTATCGTAAATACAATGTATATGATATATATAATTTATATGCCTAATTCTTGTGGGCTAGGTTGCCGGAACCGAAAAGGCGCTTAAATGGAGTGACATGGATTGGAAAAATAATCAGATCCATGTTCAAAGGACCTATACTAAGGGAATGTTTTTTGCCACCAAGACGAAAAGATCCAACCGGAAGATCGACCTTGGACCTGCCGTTATGGCAGAATTGAAAAAATGGAAACTGGCATGCCCAAAGAATGAACTTGACCTGAGTTTGCCGAATGAGGCTGGCAAGCCCATGAATTACAGCAACATGGTGAAAAGGCATTTTGTTCCCGCGCTGGAAGCTGCAGCATTGCCCAAAATACGTTTTCATGACCTCAGACATACCTATGCAAGCCTTTTGATAGAGCAAAGCAAAAATTTCAAATACATCCAAACCCAACTTGGACACTCAAGCCCAACCGTGACTTTGAACGTCTATGCCCACCTCATGAAACCCACCAAATAAGAGGCCGCTTGTAGGCTTGAAAATGCGGTTTTTGGTGAGAATAGTAGCAAAATGGTAGCAGAAGCAGGGAAGGAATAAAAAATGAGGAATTTAGACAATCCTAAAACCTTTATCCTGCCTATCTTTCAGCATTTCCCCACAAAAAAACCCTCTGTTAAGAGGGCTTTTCCGGTTCAAGGCTGTCTATCTCTATGCTATTCTTTTTTTTAAATGGTGGGCGATGTGGGATTTGAACCCACGACTTCCACCGTGTGAGGATGGCACTCTCCCGCTGAGTTAATCGCCCGGTCATATTGCCCCGCCAAGGCGGGACCCTGAAACAAAAGCTATTGTTACAACAGAAAAGAGGGCTTGTAAATAAAAAATTGAACCTGTTTGAGCCTATCGTCCCGCCAATCCCACTATTTTTTTCATGGCCTCAACTTCATGGGTCTCCAGATGCCGGTACTCTTTGAGTTTGAGATCACCCAGTTCCAGGACCCCATAACCGGTTCGGATGAGATGCACGATCGGATAGCCGACTTTTTCCAGCATGCGGCGTACGATGCGATTCCTGCCGCTGTTAATGGTCATTCGAACGATGCTTTTGCCGCGTTCCTGCTTGAGCAAAGTGGCCTTGACCGGGCCGCTGTTTCCGTCTTCCAGGTCCACCCCGTTTCGGAGGACTTGCAGGACATTTTCGGGGATAGTTCCATTTACCGTGATCTTGTAAGTTTTGGGGACTCTGTAGCGCGGATGAGCCAGGCGGTGGGCCCATTCGCCGTCATCGGTCATGAGCAGAAGACCCAGGCTGTCGAAATCGAGCCGTCCCACCGGATAGACGCGGGGAGGTACATCCTTCAGGAGGTCGGAGACCATCGGCCTGCCCCCCGGGTCGTTTAGAGTACAAAGATACCCAAAGGGTTTGTTCAGCATAAGATAGGTTCTGGGGGAGGGTCTGGGAATTTCCGTCCCGTCTACCTTGATGCTGTCCTTTCCCCAGGTTGCCCTGCTCCCAGGTTCCGTGACGACACGATCGTTGACCATGATCCGGCCGCTGCTGATCATCTCATCCGCCTTTCGGCGGGAGGTGATACCGGCAAGGGACAGGATTTTGTTGATTCGCTGAGTGAGGCCCGCTTCTGTATCAGAAGTCCTCTGATCCGGAATCCCTGCGAGAGGTGTCCAGTCCCCGTGATTCTTCCGGGGAGGGTTTGTCGGTTGGGGGGGCTTCCTCCCCGGTTTGGTCGGGCGTGGTTTTTTTGGTTTCATCTGCTCCAATGCTATGGGAAGCCTCCTCATCGGCGTCTTGCCTTAGAGAGGTTTCCTCGGACTCGGTTTCAGCAGACGCCTCATCACCGGATTCCTCCGGAGAGATGGCCTCCGCAGGTTGTTGTTCGGCAGAAACATCGTCGGATGTTTCCACAGGGCTGCCGGGTTTGTGTTCTTCATCGGTTTCTGTCGTTTCACCTGTCTCTGTGCCCTGAGAAACTTCCTCTCCGGTTTCTTCCGGACGGGTAGTCTCCTCAGTACCGTTCACGGCAAATTCCTCCCCGGCGATTTTTGCCGAATCGTCCTGTTCCGAGTCATCCTGTGTGTCATCAGAGGGTGGAATCATTCCCGTCAAGGCGAGCTGTTCGGGCGTCCCGCGTTCAAATTCGTCGAGACCCAGGTCCTTGATCTCCTTCAGTTTGGGGAGGGACTTGAGGTCCTTCAGATCAAATACTTCCAAAAATTTTTTCGTGGTGCCGTAAATAAGTGGTCTTCCCGGGAGATCCTTTCGGCCCATGATGCGGACAAGGCCTTTTTCAAGAAGGGTTCTCAGAATGCCGCCGACATCGACGCCTCTGAATTTCTCGACATCCTGGCGGAGGATAGGCTGTTTATAGGCAATGATGGAAAGAGTCTCCATGGCAGCCCGGGAGAGCCTGTTGGGAGAGGTCTGAAGCATTTTCAGAATGTAGGATCCGTATTCTGAATGGGTTCTGAGTTGGTACCCGTCGGCGACCTCATTTAGGCTGAAACTCCGCCCCATGGCTTCGTATTCATATCTCAAGACCTTGAGTGCTCCTCTTATTTCGCCCACTGAGGTCTCGGGAAGGCAGCTTCGGATATCC
>CAYYNJ010000243.1:0-2098 GCA_964472775.1 uncultured Spirochaetaceae bacterium | reverse complement strand
GAGGCTTATCAGAGGCGAAAAGCAGCGCTTCGATTATGAATTTCAGTGACTTAGCCATGGTTGAGATCCTCGGTCTCGTTGAATCGGCCCTCCAATCTTATATCCCTCTCCGGATCGGTCTGAATGGCCCTGAGCAGTCCGCTTTGTATCAACTCCAAGATGGCCAGAAAGGTCACCACCAGTTCGGAGACCGTGCTGTTTTCACTAAAAAAGTCCCGGAAATAAAGGGTTCCTTTTTCCTTGAGTCGGTCGAGTATGAAGGCGGTTTTGTCCTTAAGCGACCATTCCTGAACATCGAAATCCAGTTGTGCACCGGGCACCTGCTCTTCAATGATCCTTTTAAAGGCATCGATGAGCTGAAAAAGGTTGATCTGGATCAAAGGTTCACCATCTTCAAACTGACCGGCATAATCCGGCGGCAGCCTGCGCGCGAAAACGTCTCGTTCCAAAATCGGCCGATCTGTAAGCAGCCCTGCCGCCTCTTTCAGCTGAAGAAATTCCAGGAGAGGACGGGCAATTTCGTCCCTTGGATCCTCCTCATCATCATCCTCCGAACTGGGGAGAAGCATTCTTGACTTGATATGCATCAGGGTGGAGGCCATCACCAGAAATTCCCCGGCCAACGTGATATTGAGGGCTTTCATCATGTCAATATAGGCCAGGTATTGGTCGGTAATGAGGGCAATAGGAATATCAAAAATGTCCACCTCATTCTTACGAATGAGATGGATGAGGAGATCCATGGGACCCTCAAAAATCTCCAGTTTAATTTCGTAATCGCTACTCTTGCTCATGGGTGATCAACAGTTCGGATGTTCCCTTCAATACCTGTCACCGGCGACAAGATATCCCATCATTTCTACTCCGGGTTATTTATCTCATCAAAACCAATGGTGAAATTTCAATCGATGGCTCAACCGTCGGGGAGGGGCTCTGGTCTTTCCTCCACCAAATAGCTTCCGAATGCATCCTTTACAAAGTGGATCTCGTCTTCCCTAGTGCTGACTGTGCGGTTCAATCTGGCCTCCAGGAGGTTGTTCAAAATCTCTTTGTAGATGGGGCCCGGTTGAAAACCCATAACCTTGAGATCTTTTCCCTTGAGCACGGTTTCCGCGCCTTTGAGACGGGTAAAGTATTTCGAGATTAAACGCCTGATGGGTCTGTTTTTTGCCTTTGCCATCATGTAAAGCAGAATGTCTGTATCATATTGGGAGAGCAATGTATAGAGGGCATAATTGTTGTCTCCCTGGGACCTGAATAGTTTGTCCAGAACTCGGCTGACGTCCGATCGCTGGGAGACGATTCTGCGTATTTCCACTTCTCCCGCCTGCATATGGAGCATCAGGTCTTTGAGGGATTTGGGGTCCAGTCCCGATGTCAGACCATGCCAATAGACCTTCCAGGGCTCGTAAGGCTCATCCAGATAAAGGTTGTCAAACCAGTAAAGGACCCCACGGATTTCCCGCATGAGTGTCCGGAGATCGTTGTCGAACTCGATGTCGGGCGACATGAACTTAAGAAGGTCGAATGCCGCCAGCCTTTCAATGGCCCTTATGGGTTCCTTCTCCATGAGAAGAAGCCGGATTTCCAAAAAGAACCGCCTTCCTGAAAGGGCCTTGAAGCAATCGATATTCACTGCATTTTTCATGAGAGAGAGAGTTAATTTGCCGATTTTAAATCCGAACCGCTGTTCAAATCTAATGGCCCTGAGAACGCGGGTGGGATCTTCCACAAAGCTGAGATTGTGGAGCACCCGGATGACCTTTTCCCTAATGTCCTTTAGGGCGGAGAAATGGTCCACCAGGGTTCCAAAGTCCCGTTTGTTGAGTTTTACGGCAAGGGTATTGATCGTAAAGTCTCGCCTGTAGAGGTCCATTTTCAGAGAACTCATTTCAACACTCGGCGGTGCAGCCGGGGATTCGTAGTATTCAATCCGGGCCGTTGCTATGTCTACCTTGAAACCATCCGGAAAAATCAGGACCACAGTGCCGAATTTTCGATGGCTCCTGATCTTCACCTCGTGGCGCTCCGCGAATTCCTGGGCAAAACGGATGCCGTCCCCCTCGACCACAATATCTATGTCCAGGTTGTCCTGCTT
>CAYYNJ010000242.1:0-5224 GCA_964472775.1 uncultured Spirochaetaceae bacterium | reverse complement strand
CCAGATTGAAACCATCCCCACCCTGAGGCGGATAAGGGAGATGAATCTGAGACTTCAGGAGGTAGCCCGGGGAGAGGCGAACCGGGACTCAAAGCTGGTGATTATCCACGGCGATGAGCTGGGCGAGACGGTTCACTGGATTAACCGTTTCATCGACCGGCAGGCGGATATTTTGGAAACCATTAGACTTTCCATCGGCAACCTCAGCAATATTTCCCGAGAACTGGGGGAGATCAATGACGTATCCCTGTCACTGGGAAGCGGAATTAGGGGAGGTATCGACCGGGTTAACGGCAGCCTTTCACGCCAGGATGGGGCCATCCAGGGGGTCGAGAAGGATGTTGATCTGCTGGGACGGAATATCCGTAGAACCAACGAGAATGTTCAGCACCAGCAGGGGGCCATGAGCTCCAACTCCTCCGCGGTGGAGGAAATGGCCGCCAACATCGGATCGGTTTCCCGGAATGCCCAAGGAGCCTATGCCCAGACCCAAGAACTCATGATAAAGGCAGAAGAGAGCAGCCGGGAGATGAGTTCCCTCTTGGAAGGTATCCATCATATCGCCGGAGCCTCCAAGGAAGTCAACGATAATGTCGGACAGATTGCCAAACTGGCGGCCCAGACCAACCTGTTGGCCATGAACGCCGCCATCGAGGCGGCCCATGCGGGAGACGTGGGGGCCGGGTTTTCCGTGGTGGCGGCGGAAATCCGGAAACTGGCGGAAGATTCCGCCGCCGCCGCCAAGGGAATTACGGGGCTGATCAAGAAGATGAATCAGATGAGCGATTCCGGGGTAGCCCAGGCAAGTCAGGCCCAGGAGAGCTTCAATCAGATCCGTCTCAAGGTGAAGGAGAGTGCGGAAATCATCTCTGAAATTTCCAGCGCCATGGAAGAGCAGGCCCAGGGCAGCCGGGAGATGCAGGAAGCCATGGAAAAGCTTGACCAATTAACCAAAGATGTGGCAGAGATTACCATCTCCCAGGAAACTCAAGGGTCCCATGTGCGCGAGAGTGTCTCCCACGTATCCGAGGCGGCCCGGGATATCCAGGGGCAGATGGATGAGAACCTGAGGCTCATGGAAGATTTTGATACTTTTGTACGGAATCTGTCGGAGATTATCGACAGGAACACCGAACTGGTGAAAACCCTGAAGGACGTCTCAGGCGTCGTGTGATTTCTAAAGAAGAAATCAGTGTTTCTCACCGTGGATAAAAAATCCGTGTAATTATAGTGGCCCTCGGGAGTTACAAACTCAATTATGGTGAAGCGCAGTTTTTTGTTAATAAATAATAACCATATAACGAGTTACCACGATTTTTTATCCACGGTTGTGGACACTAAAAAAGGAAACCCTTCGGCGGAATCCTCAACCCAGGCCTTCGATCCTTTCCAGATACTTTTCCATGGGAAATTTCCGCTTTAAACCTTTATCATTCATGTACCTTATGGTTCCGAATATGGGCCGCTCCTTCCAGGGGCGGTCGTGTTTTCCGAAGCACCACGCCACCCCGGCGTAGCTGTTGGGGTCAAAACCGTCATAGCTGAGGCGGTTGTTCAGCTCCAACGCTGCATCGAAGGCTTCCCCGGGCGTTCGGGACCATTCGAGTATTTTCTTTCCCCAATACATCCGCATGTAGCCATGCATCGAACCGGTAAGAGCCAGTTCCCTTTGGGCGGCGTTCCAGAAAGGATCGTGGGTCTCTCCTCTCTCCAGTTCGTTGCGGGTATAGATCCACTCCCGGCGGTCTCCGCCGTGAAGATTCAGGGTTCTTCGGGCCCACTCGGGGAGACCGCTGAATTCACCGTAATGGGAGTTGTAGTAGCAGTAATTAAAAGAGAGTTCCCGCCGGATGATCAGCTCCTCCAGGAACCGTCCGGTCCCGGGAGAATCGGTCCCCTGGGCGGCCAAGGCCAAGGTCAGGGGCGAAATCTGTCCGAAGTGAAGGTAGGGGCTCAGGCCGGAACCGCAGACCAGGCCGGGGTTGTTCCGGTCTTCCTCAAACCGGTCCAGGTCTTCTTCTAAAAACCTGAACAACTTTTCCAAGGCTTCGGCGGTGCCTCCTTTTCGGCCCGGTACCGGCGGCACCTCGGATGCCGGCGTCACCAGAGGCTCCGGGCCGCCGGGGGGAGGCGGAAAAAGAGCCGCCGGGGGGAAGGTCCCTGGGTCTTCCTGAGGATCCGCCGAGGGATGAAGAAGCCTTCGGGGTTTCAGCGGGGTCAGGTAGGCAAAGAGGAGCCGGGAGATCCGGGGTCTCAGCACCGCCGCGGAATACGCTTCCCGGGGGTAGGCGGTTTCCACGGGAACCACTGCTTCCGATTCCACCTGGTAGAGGGGACAGGAGAGCCGGCGGGATGCCTCGGCGGTGAGTTGACGCCCTTCCGCCAGATATCCCCGGTCGGTCACCACCAGAACCGCCCGCCGGGCCAGTTGTATCAGCTCTTCCAGGGGCGGGCCGGACCGGAAAAGCAGGGGAATCTGGCGCTTCTCCAAGGCTTCGGCGGTGTCCTCCAGGCCCTGGCGCAGAAAGGGATAGGTCCGGCCGGTGAGTCCCGCCCCGCCCGTCCCGGTCAGGTAAACGACAAAGAGCGGCATCTTGAGCCGGTTTGCCTGATCCACCGCGAATTCCAGGGCGTGGTTATCCAGGGCTCTCCGGGAATGGGCCATCCAGTAGAGGACAAAATGGCCGGCTCCTTCGGGCTGTCCGTTGAGATGCTGGATGCGGCTTGCCTGTATCATGGCTCTCTTACCTCTTTCCCGCTCTTGAATACCCGGTGTACGGGATTAACCCCAAAGTAGTAGGGCAGTTCTTCAGGTTTTTCCAGGTTGAGGATGACCATATCAGCCTCCTTTCCCGGTTCCAGACTGCCCAGTCTATCTTGCCTTCCCAGAGCGGCGGCGGCTCCCCGGGTGATGCCGTAGATTGCTTCGGCGGGAGAGAGGCCGCATTGAAAGACTCCCAAGGCCGCTATGAAGGGGAGGGAGTAGCAGGGACAGGATCCGGGGTTGTAGTCCGTGGCCAGGGCTACCGTAGCGCCCGCCCGGATGAGCCGGGCTCCGTCGGGATACCGGGGGTTCTGCAGGAAGAAGGAAGCCCCGGGCAGCAGGACCGCCGCGGTACCGTACCGGGCCAGAAGCCCCGGCTCTTCCGGGGTCAGCTCTTCCAGATGATCCGCCGAAACCGCCCCCAGGGCCGCGGCCATTCCCGCCCCCCCCAGGGGACGGAACTGCCCGGCGTGAATCTTAAGGCGGAAACCCGCGGCCCCGGCGGCGGTTAACAGCTCCCGGCTTTCTTCCAGGGTAAAGGCCCCTTCTTCACAGAAGACATCGAAAAACTCCGCCAGGCCCGCAAAGTCCGCCAGCCCCGCACCGGTGAGTTCCTCTATCACCGCCCGCCGGGGCCGGTCCGGGGGCAGGGCATGGGCCCCCAGGTAGGTGGTTATCACCTCGGCGGGAGCGCTGTTTCCCACCGCCCGGGCGGCCCGGAGCATCTTTTCTTCCGTTTCCTTCTCTAAGCCGTAGCCGCTTTTAACCTCCACCGTGGTGGTGCCGTGGGCGGTCATCCGTTGGAGGCGGAATAAGGCCGAAGCGATAAGTTCCTCCTCCGGGGCGGCCCGGGTAGCCTTGACGGTGCCGTGGATGCCCCCCCCGGATTTAAGAATCTCCAGGTAGGTCTTTCCTCCCAGGCGCTGCAGCATTTCGCCGGTCCGTTCCCCCCCGTGAATTAAATGGGTGTGGCAGTCCACAAAACCGGGCATGACCAGCCGACCGCCGGCATCGATACGCTTAGCCCCGGGGTGACGGGTCAGAATTTCTCCGGAGGTTCCGGTTTCGAGGATTTTCCCCGCCGAGACCGCCGCCGCTCCGGCGGGAATGATTCCCAGGAGAGAATTATCCCGGGGAAACCGGCCGGCGCCGCCGGGGTGTTCGGGAACGGTGAGGAGCTGTGAGCTGTTGTAAATCACCAAATCGGCTTCAGCTTTCATTCCGGCTCCTTTTTCCAGCGGATACAAGACCGCGCCGGCAGATTCTTTCCGCCTCCGCTTTAAGACCCTCAGCCTTCTCCTTGGTTTCGGCCACGAATGAGGGATCTTCCACCGAGGGAAGATTTATCATCACGTTGAGGTAGGCCCCTGCGGCGGCGGCCCGGGCTTCCGCCAGGGCCGATCCGGCATCGGAGGCGGTGGAGGCCTTGCCCGCCTTTAGGGCATCTTCGGCCAGTTCCGCCGCCCGTACCGAAAGTTCCAGGGTTTCCAGGGGAACCAGGGTCATGCGGCGGGCCGCCTCCTGTAGGGCTTCCCGGCGGGTTTCTTTTTCCTCCGGACTCCCCTGGGGCAGCCGGCGGGCCCGGAGGAACCGGTTGAACGAATCGGTATCCGCATCGGTCAGAAAGAGGGCCCGGCTTTTTATCTCCTGGGCTGCTCCGGCGATTTTATGAAACTGTTCCCGCCGGCGGGGGGGGAGGCCGGGGCCGGAACTTACCTGGGCTACCATGCTCGACAAAGCCGCCGAAAGGGCCAGGGAGACCGCCGCGGCGCTGCCGCCGCCGGGGGCGGGGGAGCCCGTGGAAAGCTGGTCGGTGAAGTCGGAGAGGGAGAGCCTGATCAGGCGGTCTTCTCCGGCGGCCACCGCCTCTTCCACAATCTTTTGGGAGGGATCGAAGGGGGCCGCATCGTTGAGCCCCAGGGAAAGCACGGCGGTGTGAAGGATCTCCTTCTCGGGCAGGCCCGGGTTCAGCCCCGCCCGGTCCAGGTAGTGGATTCCGGCGTCCAGAAGGGCCTTCTTCGGTATCAGTCCCACAATTTCACTCCCGGTGACCCGCAGGCCCCGGCGCCGCGCCTCTTCCTCCACCGCATCGAACCCATGGTGAAGTCCGGAGACCTTGTAATCGGTCAGGTTCATGGTCACCTGGGCACAGCCGTACCGGTGGATGTACCAGCCCGCGGCTTGGCATTCCCGGAGCCGTCCCGGGATCATCAGGGGCTTTCCCTCGCTGTCTCTGAGGATTGTTCCCTTTTTATCTCGCTTGGCCCGGCCCCTTTCCCGTACCGACAGGGCGATATCCCGGGCCAGGCCTAGGTCCCGGGTGTTGAGGTTCACATTATAGGCCAGCAGGAAGTCCCGGGCCCCCACGGCGGAGGCTCCCCATCGGGGCATAAACCGGGGGGGCCCGAAATCGGGGGCAAAGTCAGGGTTTTTCAGTTTCGCCTCCAGGGCCTCGTATTC
>CAYYNJ010000241.1:2251-5246 GCA_964472775.1 uncultured Spirochaetaceae bacterium | reverse complement strand
GCCCTGGCGGAAACCCTGCTCCAGCTGGATGAAGTAGAAGGTGCCCCGGTAGTCATTTTTCTCCACCCCGTAGGCTATTTTTTCCAGGGGAGTGGGGGGATGGCCCAGCTCCCGGGCTATTTCGATGCCGAACTCGGGGTGCCGGAACACCGCGTAGTCATCCACGGTCATGTGGCAGTCGGCGGCATAGATTTTGCCGCCTGCGGTGAGTACCAGGGGATTGATCTCCAGGCTCCGGGCCTCCGAGTCCACCGCGGCGTCGATGAGCTTCACCAGGGCATCGGAGAGGCGGCTCAAGACCGATCCGGTCAGGCCGGTCTGTTTCAGCGGTTCGATCAATTCAAAGGGCCGGGGCCGGTTATCCGGATCGATCTCCCGGTGAAATACCGATTCAGGATATTGGGCGGCAATCTCTTCGATCCCCGATCCGCCCCGGGAGCTGAAAAGCAGCACCGGCGCCGCCCGGGCGGTGTCTACCACCACCCCGGCAAAGAACTCCCTTTCGATGGCCAGCTTCTCTTCATAGAGAAGCGTATCGACCCGGAATTCCTTGACGGTCTTTCCCAGCATTCTTTCCGCCTCCACGCCGGCTTCTTCGGCGGTTTCGGGAAACCGGACCAACCCCAGGGCGGCTCGGCCGGTGGTATAGACCTGGGCTTTTAACACCCCCGGCCCCAGGGTGTCAAAAGCCTCCGCTGCGCCGGCGGGATCGGTAATGGCAAGGCCCCGGGGCACGGAAAATCCGAACCGCTTCAGCACCTCCTTGCCCCTGTATTCAAGCAGTTTAGACATGGTTAGTTCCTTTACATACCGCCGTTCTCACGCCTCCCGGAAGGAAAGGCTTTTAAACAGGGTCCGTCCGGCCCCCCACTTGGCCAGCCCCGCCATACCCGAGGGGAGGGGATCGGAATCTTCGCAGGTGATAATCTTCTTCCCGTCGATGAAGCACTCCAGGGTACCTCCCCGGGCTTGAACCTTCAGGGTGTACTCCCTCCCCTGCTCCCAGGGAAAATCCGCCCCCGCCAAAATGGTGTTGGTATGATCCCGCTTCAGAAGGGCCGCCCGGCCCTCTCCCTGGAGGCCGAAGAAGTACCCCCGTTCCGCCCCGATGGACCGGAGCATGACCAGGTGACTCTCACCATAACAGGGCGTTAAAACCGCTTCCACATCGGCATCGGTGGCATAGTAGGGCCCCGAATTCAGAAGGAAACTTTCGTTGGTAATCACGTGAAGCTGATCCTCTTCAAAACTCCAGGCCCCCCCGGAGAGGGAGCAGCGGCTCAAGCCCCGGAACTCGAGGGTTTCGTCGGCAAAATTCACCCGAAAACTCTTCTGTCCGGTGATGCTGAACCGGTGGATCTCCAGCTGTCCCAGGAACTTTTCGCTGTCGATGCCCTGGAGGAGCAGCCCCGCCTCGGCGACGGCGAAATCCACCTCGGGAATGACCCAGCTGAACTTTAAGGGGGTAGTCTCTTCGGGAAAGACTTCCTGACTGTTAAGAATCTTCTTGCTTCGGGAATCTCTTACGTAGGGGGCGATGCTGATTCTCTGGCCGCTGAACTTCTCCAGGAACGCCGTAATCTCCATCCGCTGCCCCGGATAAACCAGGGGGGTGAAGACGGGGGAGTACCGTTCATCGTCGAAGTCCTCCCGGCGGTAGAAGGGCTTGTGAAAAACCCGGGCCGCGTCGCCCCGCTGCATCCGGTCGATCACCAGGGAGAGCGTGCCGCCTCCTCCCTCGACTCCTCCACCATCCGCCGCTCCCGCCTCCCGGGGCGACCAGCCCCGGAGGGGCAAAAGAAAATCGCTGGAGCTGCGGAAGCCGTGGGTCGATCCGGGAAGGGAAAAGTCAAAGACCAGGTCGTCGGAGAAACTGCCGGGGAGCCATTCCAGCGGGATCTGTTTACCCGCCTGCTCCAGCCCCAGGATGGCCAGTTCCCGGGCCGCCGTGGGCAGGTCCAGGATGTTTAAAGCCCCGGCGATGCTGCTGGCGGCGTGAAAGTCGTTAATGGGTTTCCGGTAGCGGTCGGGAATGCCCTCCGGACCGGCCATGACCCCCAGGATGGTTCCGGCGTTGCCGGCGTTGCAGTCGGTGTCCCAGCCCCCCATGGTGGCTATTTCGATGGTCCGGGCGAAGTCGCCCCCGCCGTAATAGAGGGACAGGGCGATGATTCCCGCATTAGGGATGATGTGGCACACCCCGGGGTACCGGTCGTAGCCGAAGTTTTCCGTCAGATAATCCCGGCATTACCGCCAATCCGCCGGATGGCTGCGGTGAAAATCCCGTACCGCCTTCACCACCCGGGCGTATTCCGAGTCGGCGGGAATCAACCCCAGGGCTTCCTCGATCATCTGAGGCAGATCGGTACGGGTAAAGGCCAGGGAAATGAGGGCGGCGATGAAAATAGCGCCGTAGACCCCGTTGCCGTCATGGCTCACCCGGGCTGCCAGGGCCGCCCGGCTTCCCGCGGTTTCCGCATCGTCGGGATACACCAGCCCCCAGGAGTCGATAAAGATCTGACCGCCGATCTGCTCCGCCACGGTTTTGCCGTTCACCTCCATGCTCCCCGAGTCGGGAGCCTCCAGGCCGTTTTTCAGGTTCAGGTAGGCGGTGTGTTCGGTGGAGGTGCCGTACCCCCCCCACCAGTAAAATCCGATGCCCTCCCGGGCGTAGTTGAGCCAGGTGCGTCCGATATTCTTCGATGTCACCGGTCCGGGATAGTCCCGCAGGGCCCGGATGAAAAACACCGGCCCGTTCACATCGTCGTCGGCGGCGAAATTCCGGTAATCCTTTACGTAACCCCGAATGTCCCCGTAGACCGCTTTGATTCTCTCGTAGCTCCAGATGGTGGGTTCCACCGGCGCCCCCAGCCGGACCCCTGCGCACATGCCCAGCAGCCCTGCATAGACCCGGTTCAGATATTCCTGGTTATTCAACTCTTTAACGCTCATTTGTCCCCCCATCTTGTTATGAGAGGGAATTTCAAAAATCACA
>CAYYNJ010000241.1:0-2241 GCA_964472775.1 uncultured Spirochaetaceae bacterium | reverse complement strand
GATGAAAAAACCCGCCGGAGAAGGGTGATCCTCCCCCGGACAGGTTGTTTTCAAGAATTAACCAATCATCGTTCGATAGAACCGGTTATTTCAACCGTTCCTCGGCGTAGGCGGTGATTTTATCCCCCCCCAGGTCATACCATTTTGACACAAACTCGTCGAATCTGCCGATGGGATATTCGCCGCTGATGATCTTGTAGCTGTACTCTTTGTAGAGATTCTCCAGGGCATCCCAGGTGGCGGAGAACTCTTCGGGGATGGGGAAGTCGGGGTCACCCACGGCGTACTGGGCGATGAAGTCCCAGCTCTTGGTGGCTTCCGGCCCCATCAGGGGGATGGGGGCTTCCCAGACCATCACTTCATGGAACTTGGGCCACCACTCCGAGGCCTTGTCGGTCTTGGCGATCTGGCCGCCGGTGCGGGTAAAGTGCACCCCTTCCACACCGAACCGGTCCATGATCTGCCCTTCGTCGGTGGCCATGAACTCCAGAAGCTGGAAAACCAGATCGGGGTTCGGGCTGGTGGCGCTGATGGCCCAGCCCCGGGTCTCTTTGGCGGTGGAAACGGCGTATCCCCGGCCTACTCCCTTGGCGGGAGGAAGGGCCACCAGGCCCACGCCCTGATTTTCCATCAGTTTATTTTCGTAGATGTCCAGGACGATACCGGCGGTGGCGAAGGCCCCGGCGATCTGGCCGGTGTAGAGCTTGTCTTCCATGCCGTCCCAGGCGGTGGTGATGTAGGCGTTATCTAAAATTCCCTCGGCAAAGAGTTTCTGATAGAAAGCCAGTTTTTTCTTCTCCGCCTCGGAGACCTTACTATAGACGTAGCCGCCGCCCTGTTTTATCCAGGTGGCGGTGACGCCGAAGGCCTGGTTAAAGGTGTAATCCATCCGGTCGGTATTTCCCGTGTCGGTGATCACCGCCGCTTCGGGATGGTTGGCTTTGATCTCTTTGAAGAGATTGTAGTAGTCGTCGATGGTTTCGGGAACTTTTCCCCCCGCCTCTTCAAACCAGTCTTCCCGGATCGCCGCGGTTCGGGCCCGGGGAGGAGCCAGCCAGAGCAGGTAGGGATAGTTGGCCATCCGTTCCTTGTTGAAGTCCAGTAAAACATCCTGCATAATCTGGGAATCCTTGACGTACTCGTTCAAGTCCACCAGCAGTCCCTGGTTGGCAATGACCTCATCGCCGCCCTGAAAGTAGATCAGGTCGGGAATATCACCGCCCAGAAGCATCAGGTTCAATTTTTCAGCATAGGCGCCCTCGGGCATCTGCACCGCCTCTAACCGGATTTTCTTGCCCGACCAGGCCTCAAAACCCGCCTCCACATTCCGCAGATACTGAAGGTTGACCTCTTCCGCCGGGGAAAGATCCTTCAGCACGAAGCGGATGGTGGTAACATCCCCGGATGATGCCGGGGCGGCATCCTTCTGACCTCCCGCGAACCCGAATGATGAGACCATCACCAGGATCATAAAGGCAATTCCTAATCGTTTCATACAAACCTCCTGTGAAACTTTTTTCCCGGAATCAAAGATTATTTTTTTGATTCCGGATCATGGCGGTCCCCCTTCGGACCGTTGTATTACTCTTTAACCGACCCCTCCAGTCTCCCCTTGACGAAATATCTGAGTACGAAGGGGTAGAAAAGAAGAATCGGAATGATGACAAGGATAATCAAGGCCGCTTTGAGGGCCTTAAAATCGACCGTGGCGGCCCCCTCCACGTTGAAGTAGTTGGTGGCGCCGATAAAATTGGCTTTTTCCCCGGCAATGACCAGCTCCCTCACCACCACCTGAAGGGGCATCTTGGCCTCATCGATGAGATAGATCATGGAGCGGAAGTACTCATTCCAGTGGAAAACCCCGTAGAAGAGACTGATGGTGGCGATCCCCGCCACACTGATGGGAATGACGATGCTGAAAAGGATCCTAATCTCTCCGTAACCGTCCAGCCGTGCCGCCTCGATGAGAGATTTAGGAACCCGGTCGAAAAACCGCATCAGGATGATCAGGTAGTAGGGGTTCACCGCCTTGTAGAGGATCACCGACCAGTAACGGTTCAGGAGTCCTAGATCCCTCATCAGAAAATAGTCGGGAATTAGCCCCCCCTCGAAGATCATGGTAATGATGATGAAGGTAATAATCAGACTCCGCCCCGGCAGGTCCCGCTTGGTCAGGGCATAGGCCCCCATACTGGTCAGAACCACGTTGATCACCAGGCCCACGGACGTGATGAGCAGGCT
>CAYYNJ010000240.1:0-5250 GCA_964472775.1 uncultured Spirochaetaceae bacterium | reverse complement strand
AATTCTTCGGTCGTCCGGTCTGTCACCAGTACGTCCGCCCGCTCCAGCGGCAGGGAGAGGAAATTGGATACCACCCCCATCTTGGTGTGGTCCGCCACCACGATCACCGGGCCCATGGTATGTTCCACCATAAGGCGGGTTACCTCCGCCTCCTGCTCATTCGGGGTGGTAAGCCCTTTAGTTTGACTCACCCCGTCAACACCGATGATCGCCTTCTGGGCAAAGCTGCGGCGGATCGATTCATGGGCGAAACTGCCCACCAGGGAGTGGGATTGGGGCCTGTAGGCCCCCCCCACCAGGAGAAGTTCCATCTCCGTGGGATTCAGCTCCCATAGGCCCCCGGCGTGGCTGGTGATGACCCGGACCGGCCGGGAGGCCAGGAGCCGCAAAACCTGAAGATTGGTGGAACCGGAGTTGATAAAAACCGTGTCTCCGTCTTCCACCATCTCCACCGCCGCCCGGGCAATGGCCTGCTTCTCCCGGATGAGATGTTTTTCTTTTTCCCGGTAGGATGGTTCGGTGGAGAGGGCCTGCCGCAGCAGGGCGCCGCCGTGGCTCCGTTCCAGAAGTCCTTTAGATTCCATCAGATCAAGGTCGCGCCGAACCGTCAGTTCCGAAACCTGAAAGACCCGGCTCAAGTCACTCACCTTCACCGCCCCCTGCTGTCTTAGATGCAGCAGAATCTTTTCCCGTCGATCCTCTGGAATCATGGCCCTGGCCCCCTGGAGTCAGTAAACCACCAAAATCATTCAAAGTCAATAAATCCTTCTATCTTTTTTGTATGTTTTTGTTCGTTTTTAAATTCCGATGCCGGACAGATGAAAAAAATCCGCCGTACAGAGCCGGGGCTGTAAAAGAGGATCTCTTGAAAGAAAAGGTGATGAATAAAACCGGGAAGGGTCGGAGGAAAAGACTTTGGCCTGCGGCGGAGCCCCTCCCCCCCCCCGGGGAAAGGGGCCGGTTCTAAGCCTTCTTGTCCAGAAGCTTGTCCAGGGCGCCGTGAGCCTTCCCCAGGGAGTTGGAGATCGAATCGGTATCCTTCAAAAGGGCGAACACCGCCTCGAGAGACTTGAGCCCATCGGTCATGGCTTCGGTTTGCTCGGCGATGCCCGCCTTGATTTCCGAAAGAAGGTAGCCGGAATTCTCCAGATTTTCCTTATTCTGATCAAAGGTACGGCCCGTGGCGGAAAGATCATCCTTGAAAGTGTCTAAAAGCACGATCAATCCGTCGAATCCTTCTTTAACCTGCTTAAGCCCCGTGTTGAATTCGTTGATGGTACCGGTGATGCTGTTGGCAAACTCCTTGGTCTGTACCGAGAGGCTCCGCACCTCCTTGGCAATGATGTGGAAGCCCTTGCCGGCACTCCCCGCCCGGGCCGCTTCGATGGAGGCATTGATGGCCAAAATGTTGGTCTGCTGGGCCACGTCGTCAATCTCCCGGGTCATCTCCTTCACCTGATTGGACTTGGCCTCCAGGGAATTAAAGAGGGCGTGGATTTTCTGGGACTCTTCGGTGGTGTGGGTAATTTCTCCCACGTTTTTCTGGATGGACTCGTTGATGGCGTTGCTGGATTCTATGATTTCCTTCATGGAGCCGTAGATGTTGGCGGTATTGGCGGAGGTACTCTCCGAGGTGGCCCGAATCTCCTCGAAGCTGGTTACCACCGTCCCCAGGGAATCCCTGATTCCGGCGATCTTGCGGGTAATGATGTTCAGGGCGTTCTGGGTGACCCGGGAAAGGACGATACCCTTATGGTAGCCCACGGTGAGGAGGGATATGGTCTTACGGAAAAAGCCGATCCTGTTCTTTTCACTCATGGCAGCTTACTCGTTGTAGATAGTATCGATAATATCAACGCCGCATTCCAGCTTCGAAAACCAGTCGAAGAATTTTTTTACGTTATCCCCGTCGAAGAGGGCTCCGTGCTGGGGGGCGATGATCTGAATATCCAGCCCTTCCAATTTCGAGATCCATTTTCGGATAACCTTATTGGAACTCATGTACCTCTTATGAAAAGGCTCCATGATGGCCAGATGTTCTTGAAAATTCTCAACAAACAGGTACTGCCCCTTGGCGGGAAAAACGGCGGCTCCTATGTCGGAGGTAAAAAGCACCTTGGCCAAAGGGTCATAGAAGGAATAGCACCCGGTGGAGTGGAGGAAATGAGAAGGAATCAGCTTCAGGCTGGAACCGGAGGAGAGGGCAAGGCTGCCGTGAAGGCCCTCGATCCCCTTGATTCTTTTCTGATCAACGATGCCGAAATGAGGGATGAACCGCAGCCAGAGTTGAGAAATATACACGGTGGCCCGGGTAACCCCCAGCCAGAGGGCGATACCGCTGGATACGTCGGGATCCTGGTGGGAGAAGAAGATATTATCGATGTTATCAAGATCGATATACTTGCTTACCAATCCCACCACCCGGGAAAAGAGGTGGATTCCTCCGGGATCTACCAAGGTTCCCCGCCCGCCATTAATGATCAGGTACTGATTGGTCTGAACGACTCCCTGCTCTTCCACCTCATCCGCACCAAGCCAGATAAATTGGTGATTATTATCTTCGTAGAGAATTCTGCCGTTTACATCTTCTGAGTTGATCAAGACCGCCCCTCCTTATTCTCCCCTCATTGTGAACCAGGGAAAGGAGAAAATCAAGTTCTCCCGAAGGATTCATCGGTTCACCGGGTAAAAAAAGCCGAAGAGACCCTGTCAAAATCAGATGGGGGGAGGAATTGACTCCCCCCGGTTAAAGACTGCTTTCCCTCTCGATTAACTTTGTCTCCACGATGTAGTGATCCCGCCGGGGTTCTTCGCTTTCCAGGGCTTCGATGATCAATTCCGCCGCCCGGCGGCCCAGAAGATCCGCTTGAACATCCACGGAGGTGAGGGTTGGTGATTGGTAAAGCCCCCGGGGGGAATTATTAAAACCCGTCACCGCCGTTTTATCCAGTCCCTTCTCCCTAAGAACCTCCAAGACCCCAAAGGCAAGCTGGTCGTCGGTGGTGGCGTATGCCTCCGCCCCTCCCCGCTTTACCAGCTCCCGGGCCGCCCGCCTTCCCTCTTCCTCGGAGAAATCCTTGCCTTGAAAAATAAGGTTTTCATCGATGCCGATACCGCGCCCCGTAAGAGCCTGCCGGTAGCCTAAAAGCCGATCTTTGGTCACCCTGAACGAAGCGGGGCCGCCTACAAAGCCGATGCGGCGATGGCCCCTATCCAGGAGGTGATTCACCACTTGATACATGGCATGAAAGTTGTCGTTATCCACCCAAAGGGTGCTTCCCAGATTTTCCGGACGGCCTATCATGGAAAAGGGAAAACGGGCCTCTTCCAGGAAGGATACGCACCGGTCGTTCTCCCGGGTGGTCAGAAGAACGATCCCCGCCACCCATCCACTGTGAATGTATTTATCTAAAAACCTTACCTCCTCTTCTTCATCCTGAGAAAAGGAATAAAGGAGAAAATATCCGTGCTCCTGGGCGTAGACCGACAGGCCCCGCATGGCATTAATGAAAAAGGGGTTTTTAAAAAGTTCATCCGAATTATTGGGCAGGACGATGCCCAGGGTCCGGGGCGATTTCCCCGCCAGAGAACGGGCGGCGATGTTGGGAATGTATCCCAGCTCTTCCATGGCTTCCCGCACCTTAACGTGAGTCTTTTCACTGATGCGGCTGTTGTTGTGAAGCACCCGGGAGACCGTGGCGGCGGAGACCCCCGCCAATGCGGCCACCTCCTTGATGGTTACTCCCATGAGTTTAGGACCCCCTCCCCGGCGGCGGAAAAAGAACCGGCTTTATTGAGAGACCAGCTTAGCGGAATTCATTTCACCGTGCAAGCGCTTTCTCTTTATCTCCGTTCCCATCGGGCTTCTTGACGAATCGGCGGGGCGGTGATATAAAAGATCCTGCTCATGATTGTGCAAACGCTTACACATAAAAACGATCCGTCAAAGAGAGGATGAGGATGAATAAACCGAGGGTGGCCTATTTTTCCATGGAATACGGACTGGATGTCTCGTTTAAAACCTACGCAGGAGGGCTGGGTATTCTGGCAGGAGACTATCTCAAGGGCGCCAAAGATTATGATTACCCCGTCATCGGAATCGGTATCCTCTGGAAACAGGGGTACACCGACCAGCGGATTGGCAGCGACGGCACCCCCTACGACTCCTACCACAACCATAAGTACGATTTTCTCGTGGATACCAAAACCACCGTTTCGGTAACCATCCGGGGCAGGGAGGTTTTATGCAAGGTCTGGAAGGTTACCGCCTTCGGAAACTCAGACCTCTATCTTTTGGACACGGACCTTCCGGAAAATGAAGATGCCTGGATTACCGGACAGCTCTACGGCTGGTTCGGCGAGGAAAGGATCGCCCAGGAAATGGTGCTGGGCCTAGGGGGGGTCAGAGCCCTGCGGGCCCTGGGTCTTCCCGTGGACATCTACCACTTCAACGAAGGCCATGCGGTCTTTGCGGCGGTGGAACTACTGCGGGAAAAAATGGAAGACCGGGCCCACAGTTTCGAAGAGGCGGTGCAATCGGTTAAAAAAGAGGTGGTCTTTACCACCCACACTCCCATCCCTCAGGGGAATGAGGTCCACCAGATGGACCGGATTCTCTATATGGGAGCCAACCAGCATCTCAGCAAAGAACAGATGACCTTCATCGGAGGGAGCCCCTTCAATATGACCATCGCCGCCCTAAGACTCTCCAAAAGGTCTAACGGTGTGGCCCAACTCCACGGCGAAACCTCCCATGCCATGTGGCAGGGGGTACCCCGGATCAGCGAAATAACCGCCATAACCAATGCCATCCATCTTCCTACCTGGGTGGATGAAATGATGCTGGCCAAGACCGGCGACCCCCAAGCCCTCTGGAACAGACATCAGGAAAACAAGCAGGAACTTATCGATTTCATCCGGGACCGCAACGGCGTCAACCTGGATAAAGATGTGCTGCTGGTGGGATTCTCCCGCCGGGCGGCCCCCTACAAAAGAAGTAACTTTATATTCTCTGATCCCCGGGTCATCGACCCCCTCTTAAAAGAGAATAAGATTCAAATTGTGTTCTCCGGAAAAGCCCACCCCCTAGACGACACGGGCAAAGCCATGGTCAAATCTCTGGTGGATATGGAAAAAAAATATCCCGCCAACGTAGTGTTCCTGGAGAACTACGATATGACCATCGGAAAGAAGCTCACCCGGGGATCGGATGTCTGGCTCAATAACCCCCGCCGTCCCAAAGAAGCCAGC
>CAYYNJ010000239.1:3378-5264 GCA_964472775.1 uncultured Spirochaetaceae bacterium | reverse complement strand
CCCTGATCGACGACAAATCCCGGCTGCAGTTGATTGAAGAGATGAAATTCGCCCTTTCCGGGCTGGGGGATTCCCGGCGCATCGAACCGGGGAACCTGGAAGGCATCGATATCTTTATCGGCGGTACCATCACAGAAGTGGGCCGGGATTTTGTCATTCTCATGAAGGCCGTGGAAGTGAACACCGGAACGGTCATCTACTCATCGGAAGCCCGGATCAGTCAGGATGTGATGGTGGATGCCGCCAAAGAACTAGCGGGGGCCTATGTCAGTCCCTACGGTATCGGGGTAGATTTCTCCTACGCCCCCTGGGTGACCATTCAGGGCGCCATGGCGGATGTTGAGGGGCAAATCCATAAGCCTGTCTTTTTTAACGCCAACCTGAGTTACCGCATCAGCCGGAACCTGCTGGCCTGGGTGGGCGGCGACTTTTACGGGGGCTCTCTGTTTACCGAGAAAGGCTCGGAAGAGGGGGTTACGGTGGCCCTGACCGATGCGGTCAACCTGACCTATAGCGGAGCCGACCTTACTGAAAGCTTGAGGTACAAGAAATCCCGCTCCTACTGGCAGTCGGTTCTGGGATTCGGTTACGTTTTTAACATTACCCGGGCCTTTAACCTCACCCTGGGGGCGGAGTTCCGCAGCGGCATCATTTACATCACCCAGGAATACACCATGGTCCGGGACGGTGATCCGGAATCCGAAGCCAATGACACACCCTCGGCCGCATCATACAGCAACCTCATCCTCTCCCAGGATTCCTGGATCGCCAGCCTGCGCCCCCTGATAAAGGCCCAGTACTTCATCACCCCCCGGCTGGCGGTAAACCTGTCCTACGGGTTTAACTGGCAGTTCAGGGAAACCAAGCCCGGCCAGTATATCTTCCAGGACAGCTATTACGATACCGGTAACCAGATCCCCCTGCTGTGGGACCTGGACCCCTCGAAGGATCCTTCGGGAAACGACCATGTGACGGACCTGACGGGACACCGAATCTATGCGGGGCTGAGTTTGTATTTTTGAATCGGGGACTTGAGTTTACCAGACAGGCCTAGCAACTCCCAAAAGTTTCCCCGTAAATCCGGCGAATCAAGGGCTTTTCACCGGTGCAGCGGTTCCCCGGAAACAGTTTTTCGTGTACCTTCAGAAACGGTTCAATGAAATGATCAAACTGCCCTACCGCCTGGTGATATTAATAACTGGCCTTCTCACCCTATCCTTCGGCGTAGCCCTTTCGGTTAAAGCAAACCTGGGAATATCACCCGTATCCTGTATCCCCTATGTCTTCAGCCTGAGTACCCCTCTCACCCTGGGTATTTTGACAACCCTCTTCAACCTTTTGCTCATCCTCTTACAGGTGGCCCTCTTAAGAAAAGCCTTCGACCCCATTCAGCTTCTTCAGCTTCCGGTGGTGATGGTTTTTGGTTTTTTCATTGATTTTGCCCTTTGGGCGGTGTCCGGCTTGGTACTGACCTCCTATCTGTTAAGGTTTATTGTCTGTATCTTCAGCTGCCTCCTCATGGGTTTCGGCGTCTTTCTTGAGGTCAAGGCCAATGTCACATACCTGCCGGGGGAAGGCATCGCCCTGGCTGTGGCAAAAACGTTAAAGGTGGAATTCGGAAAGGCCAAGATAGGATCCGACAGCGCCATGGTCCTGATCGGAGGGGTCAGCTCGCTGCTGCTCACGGGTAATTTGTACGGCATCAGGGAAGGAACGGTAATCTCGGCGTTTCTCATCGGTTTCACCGCCCGGTACCTGACAAACCGGTTCCCCGTCACGGCCGCCCCGGTTGATGTGAAGACCGCCGTTTCGGAGCGGGAATGAAACAATCCCCCGCCGGCGGTTGATTTCTCCTAACCTTACAACGACAATATAACCATGACTAA
>CAYYNJ010000239.1:0-3368 GCA_964472775.1 uncultured Spirochaetaceae bacterium | reverse complement strand
CGTGATACCGGCAGAAGAGGAAGCGGCCGTTTCCACGAACCGGTAAGCCTCCCCCGTTGCTTTCTACATCCCCCGGTGCCATAATGGAAGTATGACAAAGATAGTTAAGAACCTTCCAGGCCGCCCGGTGTTGGAAGGCGCCGGGGTCAAACTTCGGCGGATCTTCGGGTTTAACCGGCCTGAATTGTCCGACCCCTTCCTTCTCCTGGATGATTTTCACAGTTCCCGCCCCGAAGACTACCTGAAAGGATTCCCCTGGCATCCCCACCGCGGTATCGAGACCATCACCTACCTCATCGAGGGAGAGGTGGACCATCAGGACAGCCTGGGAAACAAGGGAACCATCGGCCCCGGAGACGTCCAGTGGATGACCGCCGGAGGGGGCATCATCCATCAGGAAATGCCCCGGGGCGATAGTGAAGGGAGGCTCTGGGGGCTCCAGCTCTGGGCCAACCTGCCGGCTTCTGAAAAGCTCGGCCCTCCCCGGTACCGGGGGTTCACCGCCGCCGAAATCCCCGAAGCTTCCCTGGAAAAGGGAGGTGCGGTAAAGGTCATCGCCGGTACCTGGGGGGGAACCAAAGGCCCTGTGGAGGGGGTGGCCATCAACCCTGAATATTTCGATGTGACCCTGGGTCCGGGGCAAACCTTCAGCCACACCCCGCCGGAAGGAGAGACCCATTTGATCTACCTCCTTCAGGGGAATTTGGCCGAACCTTTTCTGGCCGGCGGCTCGGCAGGGCTGCTGGAGAACGCCGGAACGGTCAATCTCGCCGCAGGAGAAGCAGGCGCCCGGTTCCTCTGGATATCCGGCCGGCCCTTGAAAGAACCCATCGCCTGGCAAGGCCCCATCGTCATGAACAGCCCGGAAGAACTGGAGGAGGCGTTCCGCCAGTACCGGGAAGGCACCTTTCTCGACCCCCAGGTTTAGAAGGGGGCGGCGCTTCAGCCCGATAGACCGGACCAGATCATCCCGTTATACTGGCGCCATGGAAATTACCAGGCAGAATGCCTTTGATGATCTAACCCCTGATGTGGTAATCGGTGCGGTGGAAGCGGCGGTGGACCTGGATCTCACGGGGCTTATTATCCCCTACCCCAGCTATATAAACCGGGTTTATGAGGTGGAAACCGCAGAGAGACAGAGGCTGGTGGTGAAATTTTACCGCCCCGGCCGCTGGAGCACCGCCGCTCTCCTGGAGGAGCACCGGTTCACCCTGGACTGTTATGAACGGGAGATTCCCGTGGTGGCGCCCCTGCTTCTGGAGGGGGGGAGCAGTCTGGCCCTGGCGGAGGGGTATCCTTTCGCCGTTTTTCCCAAACGGGGGGGCCGGCTCTTTGAGCTTCACGAGGATCAGGACTACATTAGGGCCGGGGCCCTCATCGCCCGGATCCACCAAGCCGGAGCGGAAAGGACGGCCCGCCACCGCATCGAATTGAGACCCAGCACCAGCACCGCCGGGTATATCAAAGAACTCCTTGCTATTATACCGCCCCCTCTGGATGAAGAGTTTCGAGACATAACCTCCCGGCTGATGACCCTGATGGACCCCCTCTTTGAAGACTTGCCCCTGCAGAGGATCCACGGGGACTGTCACCGGGGCAACCTTCTGGACCGCCCCGGCGAAGGCCTGATGGTGATTGATTTCGATGATATGGCCATGGGCCCGCCGGTCCACGACCTCTGGATGCTCCTGCCTGGATCGGTTTCGGAATCCCGCCGGGAGTTCAATCTTCTGGTAGAAGGATACGAAGCCTTCCACCCCTTTGATTTTACCAGCCGCCGGCTCATAGAACCGCTCCGGGCCATGAGGATTCTCTATTTTCTTGCCTGGTGCGGCCGTCAACGGGGAGACTTCAACTTTGCCGGCCATTTCCCCGGATGGGGCACCCAGCGGTTTTGGGAAGAAGAGATCCGGGATCTTACAAATCAGCTAGAAGAAATTCAGGAAAACCTGGAGTGAATCGCATATAATGGGGGAACCATGCCGAAAAAAACAATTATTATAGGGATTCTACTGGGTCTGCTTTTCACCACCGCCGTCCCGGCCCAATCCTTTGAGTATCCCCTAGACAACCTCTTTCTCAGGGATACACCCATTTTTCACGGCCGCGAGGGTTTTGACCGTCGGCTGGAGGAGCTGAAAAAGGAGGGGCCCATCTGGGCCCTCAACCTCTCCGGCGGTTCTGCCCGGGCCTTTGCGCATCTAGGGGTTCTCAAGCGGATGGAGGAGGCGGGGTTCTACCCCGATGTGATTGTCACCAATTCCATGGGTTCGATAGTAGGCCTTCTGTACGCAGCGGGAATCCCCCTGGAATCGATTGAAGAGCTTCTTTCTACGGTGAACCTGGCCAACCTGTTTGATGTGGGAGTCCCCCTTCAGGGAGGCATTATCTCGACCTACACCTTCCAGGCTCTCATGCAGGCTCTCTTGGGCAAGACGGACATCGCCGATTTTCCCATTCCGATCATGGTGGTCACCGAAGACCTGCGCACCAAGAGACAGGTCATTTTAGCCAAGGGTCCCGTCGACGAAGTCATGCTGGCCGCCTTTGCCCTGCCCGTTTATTTTAATCCCAAAAACCTGGCGGGCTTCCGGCTGGTGGACGGGGGAGCCACCAATCTGGTGCCCCTTAAACCCTTCGAAGGGATGTTCGACGCCACCGTGGTATCCACCACCTTCTACGATCTGATTCCCAACCTTTATAATCCCCTGAATGTTCTCAACGTCACCATGGACATCAACAAGAGCCGCGCCGCCATCACCCAAATTTTAGAGTATGCCCCCTTCATGATCCGGTGTAATGTTGAGTCCTACTCCTTCATGGCCTTTGATAAAAGTGAAGAACTCATAGCCCTGGGCTACGAAAGCTGCGACCAAGTCATAGGAGATTTGGAAGACTACCTGGAGGAAAGAGAAATCCAAAGTTCCGGCAGTAAGACCATCCCCGCCTACACGGACCGAATTCAACGGGTACGAACCATGATCAACAACAAAATTCCCCTGCCTTTGGACCGCAACATATGGGGTGTCAAGGCGGAGATTCACAGCTGGCAGGCCTACAGAGATCCTCATTACCTCTACCCGGAGCTGTTTCTAGGAATAAAAACCTTTTTCGGCCGGCCCTGGCTTTCCGGTGAGGTTTCAGGCCTCTATGGGGGTACCTCGGGATGGGGCGGTTTGGGATCTATCTCCGGGAGCCTGGGAGGCTACTTCAACTGGCGCCTGGAAACCTTCTGGTCGATCCCGCCCGAAGAGATTGAAGAGAACACCCTCCCCCTTCCTGTGGACTATCATTTCGGAGAAGTGAAGCTGATCCTTCCCGGGGATGTGGTGTCGGTCACCCCTTTTCTGCGCCTGGAGGCGGCG
>CAYYNJ010000238.1:0-5265 GCA_964472775.1 uncultured Spirochaetaceae bacterium | reverse complement strand
GCCGGGTTTGAACGGTTTCGGTTCGGCATGGTTTTTTATAAAGATTATTTCGAGGAGTTCTTGACCAGGGTCGTTCCGTTTCAGCCGGGGCTGGGTCAGGTACAGATCAGCCTGAACCGGGTGAAAACCTTCGGCGGCCGTGATATCCCCGAGGCGGTCTATGAAGCCCTCCATACGGCCATCCACCAGTTTCCCTGGCAGGCCGAGGTTCGTAAGGTTATCCTAGTGGGGGACGCCCCGCCTCATCCCCGTCCCCGGGGTGAAATTACCGGGGATATGGTCTACGCCGATGCGGAGAGGCTGGGAATCGAGTTAAATACGATTATTCTGCCTCAATAGGGGCTGCGGTCAGCTCCTCTTCAATGGTTTCCAAGAGTTTTGCCGAGAGAACCCGGGGCCAAGCGGGAAGTACTTCTGCTCCCGGGGCGTTGTACTTGTCAAGAATGGCGGAGAAAAGGTTTCCCGCCTTCTCTAACTCCCCCGATTTATAGATGATAAAAGCTATTTCGTATTCCGCCTCCACCACCTTCTGGGTCATATCGGGATACCGTTCCACAAAAGTCCTGTAGTAGAGCAGGGCGGTTTCGTTGTGACCCTTGCCGAAAGCTTCCTGACCTTCCTGAAAGTACTCGTTGGGAGCCAGATCGGTAGAAATCGATTCAGGTACGGTCTGACAGGAGCCGAGGCTCCCGAGAATTGCTGCGAAAAGAAAAGCCGAAAAGATGTTTACTCGTTTCATGGGGCTATTTTACAGGAAAAAAGGTCTAAAGGGTAGCGGTGGATCTTTAAAAACAGATATTTTATCCGGCCCTAGCCGTTTAACCTGTTCCGGTTTTGCATCCCGTGGGCCATGAGTAACGCGGCCAAGGGTTTCTGTGCCCCCGCGCCCCAGGATCCGTCCCGGTTTTGCCGGGATAACAGGGGGCCTTCCAGCTTATCCAGCATTTTTTCCGCCGTGGGATGGTGCGAGTGGGCCAAGAGGTTGTACATCTGCCAGGGAGCCAGGTCAGGCCAGAACCCCCTATCTTCCTGCCGGGCCGATAGAGTCTCTAATGCTTGGGCCACCCCGGGGATCTTCTCGGCCGACGGGACGATCAGGGTCCCCCGCAGGAAGTTGTAAAGGCCGCCGCTGCTGCAGGTCCCGGGGGCGTTGCTAATTTCTCTCCCCCTCTGGGCGGCCTCATCCTCCCAGACCGGGGGAACGATGCTTGAAAAGACGGCGGTGCTGAAAAGCCAGGCGTGGATGACAAGGTCGGGATCCGCAGCGGGTTCGAAGGGGATGTCCGGCGGGGCTTGCCCCAGGTGTTCCTGAGAGCCCTGGAGGCTCTTGAGCCGGTTTAACCCCGCGGTTATCCCCGGGGTGTTTTCCCGAACGGTGAGATGAAGAAAAAAGAGATCCCGGATTAGCGCGAGGGCCGAGAGTTTTGATTCATAAAGCTCTTCCCGAAAAACCGGGCTGTTCTGTTCCGCCCAGATCCGGGCCCGGTCCTGCCAAGCGGGATCATCCCGGGAGCCGAACCAGCGTCCGGCGGCGTAGATCGCCCAGGGGCTGTCCTGGTCCCAGGCGTACCGTCGTGGATCCATGTTCATCATGGAGACAATTATAAGGCATATAAGTGGCGGAGGGGGGGGAGATCTTTTAGGACTTGTAAACTTCGTCCTTGATGGGCAGGTTTTTTTTCAGATCCCTGATGAATTCCCGGGCATCTCCCATGGGTTCGTAGGCATCACAGTGATCGAGACTTCGGCGGGCCACGGTAAAGTATTTGTAGATCTTTTCTTCGCCTAGTTTTTTCACCCATTTACCGGCGGTACACCGGACTCTTAAGTAATAGGCTCCGCCGCTTCCGGTAGGACTGGTGATGATTTTGCAGTGTTCACAGTTGGCGCAGTAGATTTTTCCGGACTGATCGCCGTCCTGCTCATTCTCTGTTAAGAATTCGGTTGCGGGATTGTCTCCCATGATGGCCCCCTATTTTAGATAACTTTATAATATCATCATCGACTTTTTGCGGTCAAGGGTTAAGTGGCAGGGAGCTTCTTTCGTGTAAATTCTCGATCATCTGTCCGATAAAGTAGCGAACATTGTCGGTATAGAGCCCTTTGGGGAGGAGGGTTCTGATCAAAGGGGGAAGTTTTGTGCGAACCGAGTAGGTCATCCGAGCCCCGCCGCCGGCGGTTTCTTCCAGGGATAAGATGTATTCTCCCTCGGTGACAAAGGGATACTCTTCGGTCAGGGTAAGGGTGATGCTGTTTCTGCGGTTCTTCCGGCTTTCCCGGATGGCAAATTTGATGGAAAGATCGTCCCTCTCGAGGAAGCCGAAAAAACGAAGGCCGTAGTGGATCTCCATGGCCGGTTCTTCGGGATAGAACTGCACCGCCCGGATATAGGTGGGGTACTTCCATCCCGATGGATTATCCAAGCCCCGAACCAGCCAGGTGTCGGCCCGGCGGTAGTCGGTTAAAATTTGCCAGAGCTTCTCTGGAGAAGCGGTGAATTCGACGGATCCCGTGGTCAGATACGCCTTGTCCAGGGTGCGGACGGTGGACTCGGTCCAAGCAGGCTGGGAAAAAAGGCCGGACAGAGGCAGAAAGGCGAAAAGGAGAGGCAGCATGATTTTTACCGGGGATAATCCCGAGGTTAGCCTTGCCATTCCGGAGCCTACTGATTGTTGGGATGCCCCAGCTGAAGCTGATACGCCTTTTCAACCCTGTCTCCGTGTTTCAGGGAGTTTTTTACCCAGCGGTACCGCAGTTCTAAAAGATCCCGGGGCGGAAGTTTCCAGTCCAGATCCGACTGAATCAGCTTTTTCTTTAGTTCGTAAAGACAAATCCCGGCGGATACGGATATGTTGAAGGAGTCGGAGAACCCCCACATGGGAATGGTGACCCGTTCATCCGCCATGGCCACCGCCTCTTCACTGAGGCCGCACACCTCCTGTCCGAAGAGCAGGGCGATCTTTCCTGAGGCAATGTCGAGGTCGTAGAGGGACCGGGAACCGTCTCCGGGAAGGGTCGCCACCAGCCGATACCCCTGCTTCTTCAGGTCTTCCAGGGCTTCGGTGACGGGGCGCCGTATATCCCTGTGGACATCCACCCAGTTTCCCGCCCCCAGGGCCACATTGGTGTTGATCCGGGGAGAGTTCTTCCGCCCCACAATATGGACGTCTTGAATTCCCATGCAATCGCAGGTGCGCACCACGGCGCTCATGTTCTGGGTGTAGTAGATATTTTCCATTACCACCGTGAGATACCGGGTCCGTTCGGCCGAACCGGCGGCGATCTTTTCCCACCGCTCCGGGGTAAGGTGTTTTTTCATCCCCTCCATGAGTTCAAGGAGGGTCTGGTCGCTTTCGTCTTTCATGGAAGAGAGATTATCGAATAAATGTGTTTTTCGCAAGCCGGCGGAAAAAACCAAAATCTTGTATTGGCAGACCCCTTAAACCCCTTCATCTAAACCCGCCTAGCCGCAAAAAATCGAGTCCTCTTGCCCAACCCCGGCGGCTCGGGTATTCTGAGGGTCATGATTGTCCAACGCCGGCAGCGCAGCCTGGAAAACCCGCGGCGCCACAATCCCTTCCGCCGGTTTTTCCTGGAGAAGGGGCTGCTGTTTCTCTACTTTATTCCCCTGATCTTGGCGGGATCTTTGATTCTCTCCCTGCCGGGACTCTATCGTCCCGGGGCTCTACCGTACCTGGATGCCCTCTTTACCGCCGTTTCGGCGGTCTGTGTCACCGGACTCATCCCGTTTAACACCGCCGCATTCGCCCCCCGGGGGCAAGGGGTTCTGCTCCTGCTGATCCAGATGGCCGGGGTGGGGATCCTCACCTTTGCCACGGTGTACCTTTCGCCCCGGCGCCGGAAGATCAGTTTTCATCACCGCCGTATTCTGACGGAGTTCTTCGTGGATAATGTGGAGTATCGTCCCCGGGAGATTATTAGGGCGGTGGTGGGATTCACCCTGGGCATTGAGCTCGCCGGGACGCTGCTGCTGTTTCCCCTCTTTCACCGGGCAGGGACGGAGGAACCCCTCTTTACGGCGGTCTTTCACGCCGTTTCGGCCTTCTGCAATGCCGGATTCTCCCGGTTTCCCGATAGTTTGGAGGGGTTCGGTTCCGATTATCCGGTACAGGCGGTGCTGATGGGGCTTATCATCACCGGGGGGCTCGGCTTTGTGGCGCTCAAGGATGTGATCTTGAAAAGCCGCCGCCGGATCCGGCGGCTGAGCCTTCATACCTATCTGGTGCTGATCACCAGTGCGGTGCTCTGGGTCTCCGGGGCGGTGATTTACCGGTTCACCGAGGGAGCGGGCCTTCTGTCGGCCCTGCCGGAACCGGAAAAGTGGGCCGCCGCGCTGTTTCAGTCGGTGACCAACCGCACCGCCGGGTTTAACGTGCTTCCCCAGGGGGCGCTCTCGCCCTTGGGCCGGGTGTTGTCCCTGCCTTTCATGTTTGTCGGGGGTGCCTCGGGGTCCATCGCCGGGGGGATCAAGGTAACCACCCTGGCCTTGGTGGCGGCGGCCCTCTTCAGCGGCTTTGAAGACCGGGGCGGTTTAGCCCTCCGGGGACGCCGAATTCCTTCCGCCGTGCTGAATCGGGCCTTTGTGTTCTTTATCAAGGCTTTGCTGATCCTCTTTACCGCCTTTGTTCTTCTTTTAGCGGCGGAACGGCACCACCTGGTTCGGACCGAACCGCTGTTGAACCTGCTTTTTGAGACCGTCTCCGCCTTCGGGACCGTGGGCCTCTCCACGGGGCTCACCGGAAGCCTTACCGGGGCGGGTAAAATTATCATCATTGCCACCATGTTTGCCGGCCGGGTGGGGCTTTTCGCCATCGCCATGCCGATGTTCCGGGTGTTTCCCGACCCCCGGATAGACTATCCCCGGGAGGAGGTTTTAGTAGGATGAAAAAACAGTTTGCCGTTATTGGGGTGGATACCTTCGGACGGAGGATGATCGAAGAGCTTTCGGCCCTGGATTGTGAAATCGTGATCATCGACAAGGATCCCCTGGTGATCGAAGCCTTGAAAGACCAGGTGGACGGCGCCTACGTGGCGGATGTCCAGGACCGGGAAGTGATAGAGAAGATTATCCCCCGGGAATTGGATGCGGCGGTGGTGGATCTGGGGCACAGCCTGGAAGCTTCGGTGCTGGTGACCAACTACCTGAGTAAATGGGGGGTCAAACGGATCGTCGCCCGGGCCCGCGCCGTCGGCGACCGCCTCCGCCGCCAGCTCGGCGAGCGCCGCCGCGCCGCCGCCGCCCGC
>CAYYNJ010000237.1:0-5266 GCA_964472775.1 uncultured Spirochaetaceae bacterium | reverse complement strand
ATAATAATATTTTTTATGAGATTTCAAATCTGAACAGTATCTTATTTCTAATCCATTTCCAACTAGATTTAGAAGTTCAATCGGTAATTCTAAATTTAAAAATTGTTCTTTGAAGCAGCTGGTCCGGGGCGAACACCGGCACGGCGGCAGCGGGGGAAACGGCACAGAACAGAACCCCCGGGGTATTTATCTGACGGTTTTCACCGCCAGCCTCTTTCCCTGCCCCGGCAGCATCCTGATCCTGCTGTTTTCCCTCTCCCTGGGTGAAATAGGCTGGGGGATTTTGTCGGTGCTTTTCCTGTCCCTGGGGATGGGGATCACCATCACCGGGGCGGCCCTGCTGGCCCGGGCGGGACGGGAAGGTCTGTTCCGGCGTTTAAAAGCCCGGGAGAAAAGCGCTGCCCGTCTGGGTGCGGCCCTGGAAAGCGGAACCTACCTCTTCCTGGTGTTTTTTTCCCTCTGGATGGCCGCCCCCTTTGCCCTCTCCCTGTTTCCCCCGGGATAGGCGAAACGATGTTTTTCGGTTAAACTCATCACCATGATCCGAACCGTTTTATTTGTCATTGTTTTTTGGTTCCTCATGATTTTTTCCATCCTCCTGCTGCCAGGCCTCTGGATTCTTAAGCTCCTCCGGCTAAAAGAGGCTCACCGGAACTACATCGTCGCCGCCACCACCTTCTGGTCCCGGACCCTCTTTGCCGTGGCGGGCGTCAAACTGCGCCTCCGGGGCAGGGAAAATCTACCGGATCACGAACGGATCTGTTTTATCAGCAATCATCAAAGCTATGGAGACATTCCGGTATTTATCGGATTTCTAGGGCGGAGGGTTGGTTTTATCGCCAAGAAAGAGCTCGCCCGGGTGCCCATCCTGGCTACCTGGATCAAGGCCCTCAACTGTGTCTTCATTGACCGGGGAAGAGCCATGCAGGCCATGCGGGGCATCGAAGAAGGAATGGCCCGTATAGAGGAAGGCCGTTCCATCGTCCTCTTCCCCGAAGGAACCAGGGCCAAAGACGGCAGAATGAAAACTTTCAAGGCCGGCGGTATCCTCATGGCCATGAGGCATAACATTACCATCGTTCCCGTCACCATCGACGGACTCTACCGGGTCTACGAACTCACCGGGAAGGTGACCCCCGCCGAGGTAACCGTCACCATCCACCCCCCCATCGAACCCAGCGGGTTATCCCGGGAAGAACAGAAGGCCCTGCCCGCCCGGCTGGAAGATCAAATCAGAAGCGCCCTGCCGAATCAGGGCCCCCCCGAAGAAGCGTCATTATAGGAGAGTGCCATCATGTACATCGTCTGTCTGGACCTGGAGGGAGTTCTCATTCCCGAAATATGGATCAATTTCGCCCAAGCCACAGGGATAGAAGAGCTGCGGCTCACCACCCGGGACATTCCCGACTACGATGTGCTGATGAAAAAACGGCTGGGAATTCTTTCCGCCCACAACCTCAAGCTGAAGGATATTCAGCAGGTGATAGGAACCATGGACCCCCTGGAAGGAGCCAAAGAGTTTCTGGACGAACTTCGGAGCCGCACCCAGGTGGTTATTCTATCGGATACTTTCACCCAGTTTGCCAAGCCCATGATGGAAAAACTTTCCCGGCCCACCCTCTTCTGCAACACCCTGGTGGTGGATGAACAGGACCGGGTGGCAGACTACCGGCTCCGGCAGAAAGACGGAAAGCGAAAGGCGGTGGAAGGGTTTCAGTCCATGGGCTTCCAGGTCATCGCCGCGGGAGATTCCTATAACGACCTGACCATGATCCGCAAGGCCGAAAAAGGCATCCTCTTCTGCCCTCCCGACAACATCGTTTCGGAAAACCCCGACCTTCCGGTGGCCCGGAACTACCGGGAATTCCGCGAACATCTGTGGCGGCAGTTAGGGGAGGATTAATTCCCCCGCCAAACAATCTCCTCCCTATTCTTGACTTGGTCTCTAGGTTTTTTTATCCTTTAGCGTAAGCTGACAGATAAACAGCCATTCCCAAGCAAGGAGACCGCCGTGAACACCCTCTTTTCCCCTTTTCAGTTGAAAAACCTGGAAATCCGCAACAGGATAGTCATGCCGCCCATGTGCATGTACTCCACCGACGCGACAGGCATGGCTCAGAGTTGGCACGCCCTCCATTATGAAACCCGGGCCCTGGGCGGAGCGGGGCTGATCATCGTGGAAGCCACGGCAGTACAAAGCTGCGGCCGCATCACCGACAGAGATCTGGGGATCTGGAGCGGCGAGCACATCGGCGGGTTAAGTGAAATAGTAAAAAGAATTAAACATCACGGTGCCGCGGCGGGAATTCAGCTGGCCCACGCAGGACGAAAATGTACGGTTAAATCAGAGCGTATCATCGCTCCCTCTTCCCTGGTTTTCGATGCCAAAGATCCAGCCTACTCTAATCCGGCGGAGATGACCCGGGAAGATATAAAAGGGATCATCCACGACTTTCGCGAAGGCGCCCGGCGGGCCCGGGAGGCGGGATTCGATTTTATCGAAGTTCATGGAGCCCACGGCTACCTTTTGAATGAGTTTTTAACCCCCGTGGTGAATAAACGGACCGACGATTACGGCGGAACCCCGGAAAACCGGGCCAGGCTGGTAAAAGAAGTGATCCAGGCGGTTCGGCAGGAATGGAGCCCCGAAAACCCCTTGGCTTTAAGAGTTTCGGCGAAGGACTACGTGGACGGCGGCAATGAACCGGAAGATCTGGCTGTTTTAATAGATCTGGTAAAAGAAACAGGTATCGATATGGTCCACGTCAGCAGCGGCGGAGTCGTACCGGATGCGGTCATCGAAGCCTTTCCCGGGTTTCAAATTCCCGCCGCCGCCCTCATAAAAGAAAAAACCGGGCTCCCCGTCATCGCCGGCGGCCTCATCTCCGCCCCCCGCCAAGCCGATGAGATTATCCGCAACCAGCGGGCCGATATGGTCTTCCTGGGAAGAGAACTTCTGCGAAACCCCTATTGGACCTATGCCGCAGCCAAAGAGCTGAAGCAAAGCGTGGATTACCGGCCGGTCCAGTATGAGAGAGCCTATCTTTGATATCTGCTCCGGCGGCGGGAATCAGAATTCTAAACGCCTGGTGAACCAAGAAAAACTGTTCTATAATGACGGTATGAGGAAAACCCGACTCCTCCTGTTTTCCCGACCTCGTCTCGCTTTCCTCGCTGTCTTTCTGTTTTTTATGATGACCGGATGCACCGAGGCACCGCCTCCCCCCCCCCAGGAAGACCTGGAGAGAAAGGTCCGAACTCTATTAGAGCTTCCTACCTACGAACAAAATTACCGGGAGGTGATATATCTGGGGGAACAGGCCAGCTTTCTTTCCATCCCCACCCGGGATCTGCGGCTCCTTTTCAGCCTCGATGTGACCGTGGAGGCCGGTCTGGACCTGAGGGAATCGTTTAAGGTGGTTCCCCGGGGATGGCAGCAGCTAACCATAACCCTGCCCGAACCCCGTATCCTGACCTTGGATGCCGACGAAGAAAGCATCCAGCAGTATTTCATCAAGGAATGGGGCCTGGGCACCGGTTTCGGCAGGCTGGATCTCTATGACGAAATAAACGTGGCGAAAGAAAGGGTCCGCCGGGAGGCGGTGGAGCGGGGAATACTGGAAAAAGCCCGGGAAAACGCCGAAACGCTGCTGAGCCAGATGTTTCTCATGGCAGGTTTTGAATCGGTTCAGTTCAGGACGGCCAGGTAGACCATGGCAAAAAACAAGAAGCAAAAAAAGAATAAGCCCTCGCTGAAGCAGATTTTACGTCTCTTTGTCCTGATTCTCATCCTCCTGATTCTGCTGACCGCCCTGGCGCTCTACCGAGAGTTCGGGCTGAGTTTCGGCTTATACAGGGTAACCAAAGAAAGTTCCAGCCAGACCATGGAGATCCGCAGCCGCGACCTGGAACGGCTCTATACCGCCGAGGTGGTATGGGACCTGGTTTTCCCCCACGATTTCTATCCCGACCCCCGGGATTGGGAAATCTACCAGGCAAAACAGAGGGCCCGGCAGCCCCTGGATCCGGAAGAATGGGCCATAGACCGGTTCCGCCGGCTCTGTGAAGAAACAGGGTTTCGGGCTGAACCGGGGGATACAAGGTTTTTCGTACTGCGGGTGGTTGTTACAGGGGGATACGACTTTTCGGACCGGGGAGATTTTAGACTGCCCGGAAGCGCCCCCGCCCTGCTCAGCTGGGATCAAGACACCTTGGTGATCACTCCGCCGGAAGTAAAAATTCTTTCCGTGAGGGTAGAGGATCCCCGGCGGGAGGAATACAAGTTCCCCGACGTGCCCCTCTCGGCGGAAAAACTGAGACTTATCACCGCCCACGTTTCCCGGGCGGCGGAGGATAAAGCCCTTAAATGGGGTCTTTTGGAAGAAGCCCGGGCCAACGGAAAAGAGCTGCTCACACGGATGTTTAACGATGCGGGAATTTCAAAGCTGCGGTTTGAATAGCCGTTGATTCTACCGTCTCCGCCTTATCTTTTCTTAAGAAGGGCCTAAAATTTCCCCGGCCCTCTGGGAAAAGCGTTGGTACGCCGCCACCAGAGGCGCATAACCCTCTTCAGCCGCTGAGGCATCACAATCCCGGCCGGCCATCTCAAGGACAAAAGCCTTATCGCCCAGCTCCTTGGCCTGCAGATTCCAGCTGCCGCCCTTTATGGAATGAGCCTCTTCCCGAAGCTGCTCCCAGTTTCCCTCTGAAATAGCCTGTTCAATTTTGGGGATCTGACCGGCCACTTTTTCTACTTGTACAGCCAAAACTTTCCTCACCACCTCTTCGTTACCCATAAAAGTATCAAGCGCCTCATCCCAGTCAAAAACCAATCGAGGATCCACTTCCTCTTCTTTGGTTTCCTGCGGTTTTCTGCTGTCTGCTTGCATTGAATCAGAGTGATCAGGCGCATACTCTTCCACCACGAGTTCAAGGGTCTCGTCGGTTTCACCGCGGGTTAAATCTTCGAAACCATCTGTATCATCGGCGTCTTCAAGCCCTTCTAATTCTTCTAAATCTTCAAGCTCTTCAACATCTTCAACCTCATCCAGGTCTTCGTCTTCTTCAAGAGCATCTACCTCAGAAATCTCTTCGGTCTCATCGCCGTCCCTAAAACCTTCGATGCCCTCCAGAGAGAGATCTTCCGTCTCAAGGTCTTCTCCGAGCATCTCTTCCAGAGACTGATTCTTCAATTTTTTCTGTCCTTTTTTCCGGTCTTATGCTTGCAGACTTTTGTTCATCCGGTAAAACAACAGTTTTTGTTTTG
>CAYYNJ010000236.1:0-5280 GCA_964472775.1 uncultured Spirochaetaceae bacterium | reverse complement strand
CGTCGCGGACTCTCCGAAATTCCGCCAGGATCTCACTCTCCGTGCCGGTGGCGGCATCGGGATCGTCAAACGGCCAGTGCCACGGGGGTAAAGATGGAGCAGTTCTCTTCTGACTTGTCCACATCGGCGGGAAAAACGAGCCGCACCTGGTGTTCCTTGAAATTCTCCAGATTGGTGTAGCGCACCAGGGCATTTAACGTGACATAACCGGAGGAAAAACCGTCCCGCTCCATGATTACCGCATCGCCTACTTCCTCATAAAGGCTGATGAGATGGGGTTGGTTGAGCCGATGGTTACTCTTCATGGCATTGAGAATCTGCGACAGCTGCCTATATTCCTGTTTGGTGAGAACAATCCGTTTTTTGACCATCATGGGGGCCTCCTCTAAGGAGGTTAATATAGCCTTACGCCTCCTCCTCGGGAACGGCCAATAACCATCCACCCTTTATACAGGTTTTCTACAGGGTGCCTAGGTGAGGTTTATCAGAAACTGATACAGGCTCTCTCCCGACCCGGTGAGGCCGATCTTTTTTCGGATGGTACAGCGGTGACGTTCTACGGTTTCGGAAGATATATGGAGATGGTCGGCGACGGCCTTTGTGGTCATCCCCGCCTGGATGAGGCCGCAAATCTCCCTTTCCCGCGGGCTAAGCAGGGACTTGCCAGGAAACGAGGCCCCCGAATCGGCCCCAATCATCTCTTTCAACCCGGCCTTGAGCTGCTCCAGGGACGAAGCCCGTTCCCGGGGAAGGACGGAGCGGAGACGCTCCAGGGCGGGGAAGATCTGTGCGTAGAGCATCTCTTCCATTTTCAAGGTTCTCTCATGTTTCGCTTCGCTGAGCTGTTCTATCAACTCCCCCAGAGCATGATTCTTGGCCAGAATTTTCTTTTCCAACCTCATCCTGTTGATGCTCCCCGCCAGTAATTCCACGGCGGAATGGAGCAGGCTCGCCTCGCGCTCCAGGATGTGCCCGGGAGAAGGCGAAAAAGCCACCTCAAGAACCAGTATTTCCCGGTTATTGATAAATTGAGAAAAAGAATGATTTTTCACCTCGGACAAAAAGATATCTCCGCCGGGAACGGTGGAAATCTTTAAGGAAATCTCACAACCTTCAGGATAAGTCATGGCGGCGGTCAATAGGGGCGCCGCTCTTTCCAGGAGCCCGGACTCCTCTCCCTGAAATTCCACCAGAAGATGCGACAGTTGATAAAGGCAGTCAAGTTCTTTTTCCCGTTCGGTCAAATCGTCCATATTATGGACAAATATATCATAATCGGGATAATAAAAAAGCTAGCCTCCTCAGGCAGGAAAAAGGAGTCCTCATGCGAACCTACCTCGAATGTTTCAGCTGTTTTCTTGACCACGGCCTTGATATAGCCCGGCGGGCGGGGCTTCCCGAAGAGAAACAGCGCCTGGTTCTTAACCGGGTAGCACAAATGCTGCCGGAATTTGATTTGTCCAGTAAGCCTCCTGCCATGAGTCTGCAGATAAATCGGGCTATTAGGGAGCTCACCGACGTGCGGGATCCTTTTGCTGAAGAGAAACGGATCAGCAACAGCCTGGCCCTTAAACAGGCGGACCACGTCCGGACACGGATTGGCGAATCCCCGGATCCGTTGAAAACCGCCTTGGAATACGCCATTGCCGGAAACAGCATCGACTTCGGGGCCTTCCGCGACCTGGATATTGCCGGCGCCGTCAACGACCTGGTGGCCGGCGAAGACCGGATGATAGACCGGGAAAACGGCCGGTTTTTCCGTCTGGACGACTTCCGCAAAGACCTGAAAAAGGCAAAAAACCTTCTCTATATCACCGACAATGCGGGAGAAATCGTTTTCGATATGCTTCTCATGGAAACAATGAAAACCCTCAATCCCGAAATTGCCATCACCGCCGCAGTGAGGAATTCTCCCATCATCAACGACGCCACCCTTGACGACGCCCGGACCATCGGGCTGGATCAACTGGTCTCGGTCATGAGCAGCGGCAGCGATGCCCCGGGAACGCCCCTCGATTCAGTGAGCGGGGAGTTTCTTCACCGCTTTCACGCCGCCGATATGGTCATCGCCAAGGGGCAGGGAAACTACGAAACCTTAAGCGAGGCACCCCGGCCGGTTTACCTGCTTTTTAAGGTTAAGTGTCCCGTGGTGGCCCGGCACAGCGGCGGTACCCCGGGGAACATCATGCTCATCACGTCTCAAAACTCCGGCTGATTATACCGGCCGAAGAGAGACGGCCCCTCCCGATTCTTCGCTGACCAACCCGATATAACATTTCTGCGGGATTCCCGTGGATTAATGGTAAACGCCCCTTGGTTTTATTACAATGATACTCAGACTAAAAAACCTAACGCCGCCGGACCCGAAGGCGGGACAAGAGAGCGATCACAAATGAAAAGTGATTTTTTAGATTATATCGATTTTGACCGCTTGGACACCCTTCTTGAAGGGTTCAACCGTTCCACCGGTTTTGTCACCGCCATTCTGGATCTGGAGGGAAATATTCTTTCCCAATCGGGATGGCGCAGGATATGCACCGACTTCCACCGGGTTCATCCCGAAACGGTAAAAAACTGCATCGAAAGCGATACGGTGCTGGCAAATAAAATGGAGACCCGCCAGGATTATCATTTCTATCGGTGTCTCAACGGGCTGGTGGATGTGGCGGTTCCCCTGGTTATTAAAGAAAAACATGTGGCCAACCTATTCACAGGACAGATCTTTCTGGAAGAACCGGACCTCTCTGTTTTCAAACGCCAAGCCCAGCTTTACGGTTTTGAGGAAAAAGCCTACCTCGAAGCCCTGTCGGAAGTACCGGTGGTCTCTCAGGAGAAAGTAAAAACCTTGATGGATTTCCTGCTGAACATGACCCAGCTGGTAACCGAACTGACTTTTCAGAAAATTCAGCAGACCCAGCTCATCGAAACAACCGAAAACAGTAAGGCGGCTCTGGAGGAAAGCGAGAACAGCATCAACAGTATCTACCGGAGTGCCCCCGTAGGGATCGGTCTCGTTTCAAACCGGATAATTAGGGAGGGGAACAAACGGCTCTCCGAAATGACCGGATTCAGGGAAGAGGAACTGATCGGCCAAAGCGCCCGAATCCTCTATCCCAGTGATGAAGACTTTGAGTATGTGGGCCGGGAAAAATACACTCAGATTAGAGACAGGGGAACCGGTACGGTGGAAACCCGGTGGAGGAAAAAAGACGGCAGTATAATTGATGTCCTGCTCAGCTCCACCCCGCTGGATCTTTCCGACTGGTCTAAAGGTGTTACCTTCACAGCCCTCGATATCAGTGACCGCAAGCGCATGCAAAAGGCCATAGAAAAAAGAATACTAGCCCTTACCAAGCCCCTGGACAGTACCAACGAAATTGCCTTCGATGAACTGTTTGACATCAAGACAATCCAGAGGATTCAAGATGAGTTTGCCGAAGCCACCAATGTGGCGTCTATCATCACTTCTCCCGATGGAACACCCATCACGGAACCCAGCAATTTTACCCGCCTCTGCAGCCAAATCATCCGCAAAACCGACAAGGGTTGTGCCGACTGCATCAAATCTGACGCAGCCTTGGGCCGGTTTCATCCTAAGGGGCCGATTATTCAGCCCTGCCTGAGCGCAGGTCTCTGGGATGCCGGAGTAAGCATCACCGTGGGGGACCAGCACATCGCCAATTGGCTGATCGGGCAGGTTAGGGATGAGACAATTTCTGATGAAGACATGCGTTCTTATGCCCGGCAAATTGGCGCAGATGAGTCTTCCTTCATCGAAGCCCTTTACCAGGTTCCCGCCGTTTCGTCCGATCGTTTCCGAAAGATCGCCCAGGCTCTTTTTACCCTGGCCAACCAGCTCTCCACCGCCGCCTACCTCAACCTGCAGCAAGCCCGGTTCATCGCCGACGAAAAGAATAATAAAGCCGCCCTGATGCGCCTTTCCACCGCCATTGAACAGTCTCCCGAAATGGTGGTGATCACCGACGTGGACGGAACAATTCAGTATATAAATCCGGGGTTCGAGAAAATTACCGGGTACACCGCCACAGAGGCTCTAGGGAAGAACCCGCGCTTTCTCGGCAGCGGAAGACAGGATGATGAGTTTTACCGGATCCTCTGGGAGACCATCACCTCTGGCAAAACATGGAAAGGCCGCATGGTCAACAGAAAGAAAGACGGCAGCCTCTACACCGAAGATGCCACAATTTCCCCCGTCCTGGATGATGCGGGCCGTATTATCAATTACGTGGCGGTAAAGAGGGATATTTCGGAACAGCAAGCCCTGGCGGAACAGCTTGTCCAAGCCCAGAAAATGGAATCGGTGGGCCGGTTAGCCGGCGGGGTGGCCCACGACTTCAATAATATGCTGGGCGTCATCATTGGGTACACCGAAATGGGGTTGAACAGCCTTAAGCCCGGAGAAAAGCTTTATCATCAATTATCCGAGGTTCGTGAAGCCGCCGAACGCTCGGCCAACCTGACCCGCCAGCTTTTAACCTTCGCCCGAAAGCAGACCGTATCGCCCCGGGTAATCAACCTGAACCGGACGGTAGAGGGGATGCTGAAAATGCTCCGCCGCATCATAGGGGAGGACATTGACCTGATGTGGGCTCCCGGAAAAAATCTCATGCCCGTCAGGATGGATCCCTCCCAGATCGACCAGCTTCTGGCTAATCTATGCGTCAATGCCCGGGATGCCATTACCGGGGTAGGCAAGCTCACCATCGAAACCGCCAATGTGACCTTTGATAAGACTTACTGCGCCGATCATCCGGGATATATGCCGGGAGAATACGTCCTCCTGGCGGTCAGTGATGACGGCTGCGGTATGGAGCAGGAAATTATCGATCATATTTTCGAACCTTTTTTCACCACCAAAGAAATGGGTAAAGGCACCGGTCTCGGCTTGGCCACGGTGTATGGAATGGTAAAACAGAATAACGGATTCATCCAAGTCCGCAGCAACCCGGGTCGGGGAACTTTGTTTCAAGTCTACCTTCCCCAGGATCAGGATAGGACCAACCAACCGCCGGTTAATCCGCCCCCGCCTAAAGCCGAACGGGGCCATGAAACAATCCTGCTGGTGGAGGATGAACCGACTATCCTGGAAATGGCCGCCCTGATGCTGAAGGAGTTCGGGTATACCGTGCTGTCCGCATCCGGTCCCGGAGAAGCCATCCGCCTGGCTCATGAACATCCCGGATCAATCCACCTGCTCATGACCGATGTGGTGATGCCCGAAATTAACGGCCGCGATTTAGCCCTGACCCTCCTCTCTTC
>CAYYNJ010000235.1:0-5282 GCA_964472775.1 uncultured Spirochaetaceae bacterium | reverse complement strand
CAATATTTGTGATACAGGAGAGTTCGATGGAAAAAACAATTACCATTACGGAGTTCATGGACGAGCTGACCTTTCGGCTGAAACAGGGAAAAAGCGTGGACTGCTGCAAGGAAGAGCTGATGCGCCTCAGTGAGATCATCAAGGATAAACTTCCCGGCGAAACCATCAAGGTTAACTGGAAAGAGTAACCGTTAAAAATCGGTCCGCCCCCGGGCGGATCATGAGGTCTCTTCCGGGTGGCACACCACCGTGAGAATGCGGTTTTTCTGGACGTCTTTTATATGGATCCGGGCGCCGGGGATGGTTATTTCCTCCCCCGGCCGGGGAATCCTTCCCAGGGATTCGACGATGTATCCGGCGATGGTCTGAACATTGCGTCCATGAACCAGGGGAAGTTCCAGAAGGTCGTGCACCTGGTGGAGACTGGTGTCTCCCTGGATGAGGTAGGCTTCCTTTCCCAGGTTTGTCACCTTTTCCCCTACCATGATTTCATTTTCATCGTAGAGTTCCCCTAAGAGCTCTTCTATCACGTCTTCCCGGCTCACTATTCCCGCCAGACCGCCGTATTCATCCAGAATCACCGCCATATTCAGCACGCTGCGTTTGAAAAGGGTAAACAGTTCGTTGATACGCCGGTTGGTGGGGATGAAGATGGGATCCAGGGCTAAGGCCCGCAGGGGTTCCTTTCCCTTGCCGTCGATGGTGGCGTTAACCACATCCTTGGTGAGGACGATGCCGGTTATGTTTTCCGGTTCCCCCGTGTAGATGGGTATCCGGGAGTATCCCGAGTCGTGGATCGGTTTTAAGGCCTCTTCCACGGTGGTCGATTGATCCATGCTGAACACCTCGGTTCGGTGAGTCATGATGGCTCCCACGGTGACATCGTTGAACCGGAAGACCCCTCGAACCAGATGGTTCTCGAAATCTTCCACAATTCCCATGTCCCGGGCCATGTTCATCATGTGGAGAAGTCCGTCCAGGCTCATCCGGCCCTGCTGCCGGGGGGAGAAAAACCGGGTGAACAGGGAACTGGTGATGGTCACCACCCAGATCACCGGTTTGAGGATCTTGGAGAGGAGCCATATGGGGTAGGCCGCAAAGGAGGCGATGCCTTCATTGTGGTCGATGGCGATGCTTTTGGGGGTCACCTCGGCGAACACCAGAACCAGCAGGGTGAGTATCCCCGTGGTTATTCCCACCGCGGCGTTTCCGAAAATTCTGATGGTCATCGAGGTCGCTAAGGCGGAGGCGCCGATGTTGACCAGGTTGTTGCCTATCAGGATCGTGGCCAGCAGCGGTTTCGGATCTTCGGTGAGCCGTTTTACCATCCGTCCCCGGCGGCCCCGGTGGGAAGACATATGCTCGGTCTGCATCAGCGAAAGGGAGGTGTAGGCTGTCTCGGTGGCTGAAAAAAAGGCGGAAAGCATTAAAAGAAAGAAAATACTCGTCAGGGAGAGGATCACAGGCATCCTCCGGGGTTAAGACATGGTTCTGGGTAGGGATCGTCGTTCATTGTACCCTTGAGTATAGGCAGGTTGGATAAAAAAGGCAACTTGGAAATTCCGGCACAAGCGGTTCCTGTTTTGGCGGTTAAAAAAAACAGAACGCGTTGGATTTGAATATTATCATTGAGATTTCAGATATATCCTTAAAGAAACCGCCAAAACAGATCTGTAAATCCAATTTTGGTGAAGGGTTTTTTATTTTTGGGTAAAACGGAGATGGAGAGGATGGGTGCCTGTGTGATTATTTCTGAGCACAGGTTCCTATCCTCAAGAATCTCCGTTTTACGCTGATAATTCCTTCACCAAAATTGGATTTTTTGTTCTAGGAAAGAAACACTTTGCCCCGGGCCGGTTTTTTAGTATTTTTATTTCAAGCAAATCCATAAACACCATCTCTAAGGAGTTTTCATGTCCAAGAAGAAATTCAAAACGGAAGTATCCCAACTACTGAACCTCATTATCCATTCACTCTACTCCCATAAGGAGATTTTCCTTCGGGAGCTTGTGTCCAACTCCTCCGATGCCCTGGATAAACTGAAGTACCTGACCCTCACCGATGATGTGATGAAGCAGCTCAGCTTCGACCCCCGGATCGATATCACCTTCGACGATGAGAAAAAGAAGGTTCTGAAGATTAAGGATACGGGTATCGGTATGAACCAGGAGGATCTGGAAGCCAACCTGGGTACCATCGCCCGGTCGGGCACCAAAAACTTCCTGTCCCAGCTCACCGGGGATGCCCGGAAAGACAGCAACTTGATCGGTCAGTTTGGGGTGGGTTTCTACTCCTGTTTCATGGTGGCCGATAAGGTGGAGGTTCTTACCAAGAAGGCCGGGGAAGATCAGGCCTGGCATTGGGTCAGCGACGGCCAGAGCGACTACACCATTTCCGAGGCGGAAATGGAGGGGTGGGGTACCGAAGTCACCCTTCACCTGAACGACGAAGGGGTGGAATACGCCAACCGCTGGGAGATTGAGCAGCTGGTGAAAAAGTATTCCGACCACATCGCCTTTCCCATTTTCCTCGAATTTGAAGATACCCGGTACGAAGGGGAGGGGGACGATAAGAAACCGGTGAAGGAGCGGAAGGTGAAGCAGATCAACGATGCTTCGGCCCTCTGGAAGCGGTCTAAATCGGATCTCACCGACGATGACTATAATGAATTCTACAAAACCCTGGGTCACGACTCGGAGGAACCCCTTCACTACATCCACACCAAGGCCGAAGGGGCCCAGGAATACACCACCCTCTTCTTCATTCCCAAAACCGCTCCTTTTGACATGTATCAGGCCGATTATCGGCCCGGAGTGAAGCTCTATGTGAGCCGGGTTTTTATCACCGACGATAATAAAGAACTCATGCCGGTGTATCTCCGGTTCCTTCGGGGGGTGATCGACTCGGAAGACCTGCCCCTGAATGTCAGCAGGGAGATTCTGCAGCAGAACCGGGTCATGAGCGCCATCCGGACCGCCTCGGTGAAAAAGGTTCTGACCGAGCTGAAGGAGCTCTCCGCAAACAATCCCGAAAAGTTCAAGGCCTTCACCGACCAGTACAACCGGCCCGTCAAGGAAGGGCTCTACTCTGATTTTGCCAACCGCGAGACCCTGATGGAGCTGGTGCGGTTCAAATCCACCGAAAAAGAGGGATGGGTCAGCCTGGCGGAGTACGTGGAGAGGATGCCGGAGGAACAGAAATCGATCCTCTACATCACCGGAGATAACGAAGACACCCTGCGCCACTCCCCCCTGCTGGAAGCGTATAAGAAAAAGGGCTGGGAAGTTCTTCTCATGGACGATGAAATCGACGAGATCGTGGTTCCTTCCCTGGGTCAGTATAAAGAGAAGGATTTCAAGGCGGTTAACCGCAGCGGCGCCGACGAAGATCTGAAGACCGATGAGGATAAAAAGAAAGAAGAGACGGTTAAACCGTTGATGGAGAAGATTAAAGAAGCCCTGGGCGACCGGGTCAAGGACGTGGTGGCTTCCGCCCGGCTTTCCGATTCTCCTTCTTGCATCGTCACCGACGACAACGACCCCACCCTGCAGATGCAGCAGATGATGAAGGCCATGGGGCAAACCGATCTGCCCGAGGTGAAACCGATTTTAGAGGTAAACCCGGACCACGATATTGTCCGGAAGCTGCAGGATTCGGAGGATAAGGAACTGCTTTCCGATGTCAGTTTTCTGTTGTTAGAACAGGCCATGCTGGCGGAGGGGATGATGCTCAAAAAGCCCGCCGAGTTTGTCCAGCGGCTTAACCGCATCATGGGCCGGGCCCTGTAAGGGCCTTTAGGGGGCTGCGGCATCCGCCGTCTGTCCTAAAGAAAGGGGCTGCCGGTTGTTTACCGGACAGCCCCTCTTTTTTTCTCCACGGTCACAAACAGCCTGTGAGTTTTTCCGGCGGTACCGGCGAAAGAAAGCCAGGGCGGCCGCTCTAGGCGGCGCCGTTTTCGAATTGGCCGGTTCTGAGCATCACCAGGGTACACGCCTGGAGATAGGGTATCTGCGCCCGGTCCAAGGCGGCCATCAGCTCGGGAGATTCGGTACCGGGATTCAAGATGACCCGTCCTGGTTTCAGCCGGACGATCTTGTCAATTTCCTCCCCGATGAAACGGGGCCCCACGTAGACCGTGAGGGTGTGGATCTCTTCGGCGATGTCATCCAGGCTGGGGGTTACGGGGACTCCCTCCAGCTCTTTTAGGGTGGGGTGAACGGGAACCACCTTGTGGTGGTAGTCCTGAAGCATCCGGAAGGCTTTATAGGCGTAGCGCTCAGGCTTGGGGCTGGCGCCGAGAACGGCAACGGTCATGGCAGACTCCTTAAGTATAGTGAAAATAATATATATAAGGGCCGCCCGCCAGTCAAGGTTTTCCTGGTTTGGGGTAGTTCGTCTCCCCGGTTCTCCTCTCAGGGGGCGGCGGTTTCCCCGACGGACCGGGCCAGCCGCCGGGGCGTTATCAGCCTAAAGTTTCAGCTCCCGGATGATCAGGCACGCCTGGTCCACCTGCTCCTTCGTCACCGCCAGGCTGGTGACCATGCGGATGCGCTTGGGGCCCGCCGCACCGCAGCGTAGTCCCTGCTTGTCCAGGGCCGCCGCCACCGCCGCGGCATCGTGGTTCGGGGTGTTGAAGTAGAGGATGTTGGTCTCCACCGTGGTGGGATCGATGGCGGCCCACTCCACCTCGCTCAGGGTTTTGGCCAGAAGGCGAGCGTGGGCGTGATCCTCCTGGAGCCGCTCCACGTTGTTGTTCAGGGCCCAGAGTCCCGCCGCCGCCAGGATGCCCGCCTGGCGCATACCGCCGCCGAGCATCTTTCGCACCCGCCGTGCTTCGGCGATGAAGTCGCCGTCCCCGCAGAGGAGGCTTCCCACCGGGGCTCCCAGGCCCTTGGAGAGACAAAAGGTGACGGTGTCCACGGTGGAACAGAGCTTTTTCACCGGGACATCCGCCGCCAGGGCGGCGTTAAAGAGCCGGGCGCCGTCCATATGAACCGGGATTTTCTGTTTCCGGGCGAAATCCTGAAGGTTTTTCAGCTCGTCCAGGGTGTAGCAGGTGCCGCCTTCGTAGTTATGGCTGTTTTCCACCTCGATCAGCCCCACCCGGGGCATGTAGTAGAGGCCCGTATCTCTCAGGTGAGATTTCAGGGCCGCCGGAGTGAGAATGCCCCTTTCCCCCTCGACAGCCACGCAGGTGACCCCCGCCAGGGTGGCGGCGGAGGAGAGTTCATAGTGGATGATGTGGCTGTTTTTCTGGGTTAGCACCTCTTTTCCCCGGCCCC
>CAYYNJ010000234.1:0-5283 GCA_964472775.1 uncultured Spirochaetaceae bacterium | reverse complement strand
ACAGGAAACTTCTGAATTTTCAGTTTCAGTTTTCGGATCAGGGTCTGAAAAAGATCCTCCCTCTCCTCCGGCGTCTCGGGATAGAAGAGCGCCAGGTGTTCTTCCGCCCGGCCCTGCCTTTTTAAGTCGATGGGCAGCCGGTCGGGGCGGCTGGTGATGAGGAACCAGATGATCTTGCCCCGGTAGCTGGTATCCCCCATGAATCCGGTGATTTGGGCGAAAATACGGTTGGTGGATCCGCCGTCACCATTCTGGGTCCGGTCTCCCAGGAAGGCGTCGGCCTCGTCGATCATGACGCCCACGGGGCTCATGGCCTTGAGAATGTTGAGCACTTTTTCAAGGTTGCTCTCCGAGGCCCCCTGCCAGCGGGACCGGAAGTTCCTGAACCTGACGATGGGAATACCTATTTCCCCGGCAAAACCGTTTACCATGAAGGATTTTCCCGTCCCCACCGGTCCGGAGATAAGGTATCCCATGGGCAGAACGTCCAGGCGGCCCTGTTTGATCGCCCGGGAGGCGCTTTTAAACCGCTTTTTTACAAAATCGTGGCCCGAAACCAGCGATAGGTCGTGTTCGGCCTCGATGAACTCCAAAAGCCCCGCCGCCTCGTTCTCGATGATCTCTTTTTTCTTCTGCCGCAGGTATTCCAGAGAAATGGGTTTATCCTCCTGGAACGATTCGGCGGCCAGCTGATTCAGGTTCATCAAATTCAGACCGCTGGTAATTTTCGCCACCCGGGAGGGGTTGAGCTGCGATGCCAGCATCAGTTCGTCTTTTCGGTCGAGAAACTGAAGGAACTTCTCCCGTACCGTCTCGTCGGGGATGGGAATATTGATTTTAACCGTTGAGGGGGACCGGACCAGCCGGGTACTGATATCCGCCAGGTTTTCCGTCAGCAGAATGACCGAGACGTCCCCCTGGGTAAAAATCGGGTCGTGGGACCAGCGGTTCAGGGTCACCAGATTGTTGCGGTCCTCTTCGTTCATCCGGCTCACATCGGTGTTGGGAACGATGGTTTCGGCATAATCAATAATCAGAACGATCCGCAGCTGTTCGGGGAGACGAAGAAGAAAGTACCGTTCCAGATAGTAGAACGCCCGGCTGGGATCGGCGGAAATGAAATCTTCCTGCTTAGCCTTGGGAAAGTTCTTGGCCATTACTTCCAGGTACTCTTTCTGCATCTCCGGGGTACAGAAGTTTATCCCCGAGGACCTGTCATAGAAGGCGATGATGTCCTGGTTGCCAAAGAGGACTTCTGAGATGAACTCCTGAATTCTGACAAAGATGAAATCCCCTTCGTAGAGCTGGTTGGGCAGAAAATCCCTGATGTTGCCGTTCAGAAGATAAAGGTTGGCGGTTTTAGAACAGTACTTATACGAAAGATCCTGCGCCCAGGCAGGAAGAATGCGGATAAATTCCAGATTTTTTACGATGAGTTGTTCGCCCATGGTTCCTCCCAGGAAACACCGCCGGCGGGGCCGGTTCGTCTCCAACATCGGCATACGACGGCCCCCCCGGAGGAGGGCCCTTCATACGCCCAGTATAGGTCAGCGGAAGGGGCTGGTCAACTGGATGGTCAGCGGTGTCGCTTGTGGCCCTTAGGCGTTAAGATAGCCCAGGCTCACCAGGGTTTCGGCATTGAGGATGGCGGCTCCTGCGGCTCCCCGAACGGTGTTGTGGCCCAGAATCACCATCTTGATGTCCGCCACGTTGTCTTCCCGGATCCGGCCCACGCAGGTGCTCATGCCTTTGTTCTTCCAGATGTCCCGGGCGGGTTGGGGCCGGTTATCCTCTTCAAAGACCAGGATGGGCTGATCAGGTGCGGAGGGAAGTTTTTTCTCCTGAGGGATGCCCCGGAAGGAGGTGAGGGCCTTCTTAACCTCTTCCACGCTGGGTTTTTTCACAAAGGTTAAGGAAAGGGTCTCGGTATGGCCGTCGAAAACAGGTACCCGGTTGCAGTGGGCGGACACAACGTAATCGGCGGAAACAATTTTTCCGTCTTCCACCCGTCCCAAGATTTTCTGTGATTCCACCTGCATCTTCTCTTCCTCGCCGCCGATGAAGGGAATGACGTTGCCCAGGATGTCTATGGAAGAGACTCCGGGATAACCCGCGCCGGAAATGGCCTGCATGGTGGTAACTTGGACGGTTTTCAGGCCGAACTGCCGGTGCAGAGGGGCCAGAACCATGGCCATGAACATGGTGGAGCAGTTGGAGTTGGTGACTATTCCGCCTTTGTAGGGCTGATGTTGAATCACATCGAAATGATCGGCGTTGATCTCGGGGATGATCAGGGGAACCTGAGGATTCATCCGGTGATTTTTCGCGTTGGATATGACGTAATGCCCCGCCTGGGCATACTTCTCTTCGATTTCACCCGCCACGGAGGCATCCATGCCGGAAAAGAGGATGGTGCTTTCTAACACCTCGTCGGTGGATTTTACGATTTTGTCTTTCAGTCCTGCGGGAATAAAAGAGTCCTGCTTCCAGTCGCAGGCCTGACCGTAGGGTTTACCGGCGGACCGGGGAGAGGCCACCAGCTCGTGGGTGTCAAAATACGGGTGATTCTCCAATAAGGCGATGAATTTCTGTCCCACCGTTCCGGTGGCTCCAAGGATGGCGACCTTAATCTTTTCCATAGCTGTGGTTCTCTCTGTTTTCTTTAGGGATGGAATTACGACCCCGATGGAACTATCCGTCGGGAAGAATAAGATTTTGTTACCATGGTCACCTGTTTCTGTCAATAGTGTCATTTCACCAATTCCAATTTTGATGAAGGCCTTACCATAGTAAAACGAAGATTCTCGAAGATGGACACCGGCGCTCAGGGAAAATCGCACAGGTACTCATCCTCTACCTCTTCGTTTTACAAAAATATTAAAAGCCAAAACTCGAACAGCTGGTGTCATTTGGGGCCGGTTGATTTTTTTGGCTTAAGAAGGATAATGGCTGCATGAAAGCTGCATCACGCCTGAGTTCCGCGGTTCAGGTCCAGCTTCGGGAGGTCATTGCCGACGCCCGGGGCCGGGAAGTCCTGGCGGTGGGAAAGTTGAACTCCCGGGGCCGTATCATCCATCTCTCCATCGCCGCCCGGGGCGATGATACCTCAGTTCCCGCCTTGAAACCGTATATGGAAAAGGGAGATGTGGTGATTCATAACCATCCCTCCGGAAATCTCGCTCCCAGCGAGGCGGACCTTTCGGTGGCCAACCGGCTGGGGCAGCAGGGAATCGGGTTTTATATCGTAGATAACCAGGTGGATGAGCTCTATGCGGTGGCGGAACCGATTCTGCTGGATGAAATTGTCCCCCTGGATTTGGAGAAGCTGGCGGAAATCCTGGAACCCGGGGGCGGCCTTTCCCGGCAGATAGATTTTGAACCCCGGGAATCCCAGGCGGCCATGCTCCGCGAAGTGGCCCGGGGTTTTAACGACGGCGCCTATGTGGCCGCCGAGGCAGGCACGGGGGTGGGAAAATCCTTTGCCTACCTCATCCCCGCCCTTACCTGGGTGCAGCAAAACAAAGAGAAGGTGGTGATATCCACCGCCACCATCAACCTGCAGCAGCAGCTCATGGATAAGGACCTGCCCCTGGTCCAGAAGATTCTGACGGACAAACCGGTCAAGGCGGTGCTGGTGAAGGGGAGGGCCAACTACCTCTGCCTCCGCCGGTTAGTCGAGGCCCTGGAGGATGATTCCCTTTTCCGGGAAGAGTCGGATCAGCTGACCCGGATCAGCGAATGGGCCATGGTCAGCGACACGGGCAGCCGGAGCGACCTTCCCTTCCTTCCCGAAGAAGAGGTGTGGAGCGGCATATGCTCCGAGGCGGATACCTGTCTTTCCCTGCGGTGTTCCCGGCGGGAGAGCTGCTTTTTTCTCAAGGCCCGCCGGGAGGCCGGGGCGGCCCAGATCCTGGTGGTGAATCACCATCTGCTTTTTTCAGACCTGGCCCTGCGGATGGGAGGAGCCGGCTTCGACGGTACCGCCGTCCTTCCGCCTTTTCAGAGAATTATTTTTGATGAAGCCCATAACATGGAGAAAAGCGCCACCAGCTATTTTTCAGAAGAGCTGAACCGGTTTAGCCTGAACCGGCTGCTCAACCGGCTCTACAGCCGGCGGCGTACCCAGGTCCGGGGCGTCTGGGTGCAGCTTCAGAAGATCACCTCCCCCGGACAGGACGATGAACGGGTCCCTCCCATCCTCGAAGAGATCCGCAAGAAGGTGGATTTGTTAGAGTCCCTGGCCGCCGCCCTGATGGGGCAGGAGCTGGCTTTTCGGCTCACTCCCCAGGTGGACAAAACCGTCCTGGAGGAAGCGCTGTTGAAACCCATGGGTGAGCTTAAGCTGCTGCTTTTTCAGCTGGTCTCTCTGCTTCAGAAGGCTTTGGAACGGGTGGATGAGGAAGATCAGGAGGAGGGGGCGGTCTACGAGGGCCGCATGTTGCTGTCCCGGCTCATGGGAGCCTCCAGTCTCTGTGAAACCTACTCGGAATGGCAGGAGAAACCCGATAAGGTCTTCTGGATCAGCCGGGAACGGACCCGGAAGGGAGATGGGTTCCTCCGGTTTGTCATTACTCCCCTGGATATTTCGGGCGTCATGGCCGAGGCGGTGTTTGCCCCCTTTGAGACGGTGATCTGTACCAGTGCCACCATGTCGGTCAGGGCGAGTTTCGATTACTGGATGCGGCAGGTGGGACTCCGGTCCCTGACGGACCGGGAGGTAAGGGCTTTTCAGTTTCCTTCTCCCTTTCCCTACCAGGAGCGGGTGCTCCTTCAAATTCCCGCCGATGCCCCCGAACCGAACCACCCCGACTACGGCACCTATCTTTCCCGCCAGGTAGTGGAGATTCTTACCCTCTCGGAAGGGCATGGGTTGGTGCTGTTTACCAGCTATACCCAGCTGCGGCAGGTGTACGAAGATACCGCCCCGGCGCTGCAGGCGGCGGGAATCCCCCTGCTTAAGCAGGGGGATGACGACCGGGCCCGGCTGCTGGAAGAGTTCAAGCGGGTCAGTTCCTCGGTCCTTTTCGCCACCAGTTCCTTTTGGGAGGGCATAGACACCCCCGGGTCGAGCCTTCAGGTGGTCATCATCTGCAAACTGCCTTTCCAAGTCCCTTCCGACCCCGTCATCGCCGCCCGGCGGGAAGCGTTGGAACGAAGGGGCGGGAACGCTTTTATCGAGCTGTTCCTTCCCGAAGCGGTGATGCGGCTGAAACAGGGGTTCGGCCGGCTCATGCGGCGTTCCACCGACCGGGGGGCGGTGATAATCCTGGATTCACGGATAGT
>CAYYNJ010000233.1:584-5294 GCA_964472775.1 uncultured Spirochaetaceae bacterium | reverse complement strand
GGATCCCCACCCTGGCGGAAGCGGGGCCTCAAAGCGCCCTGGACAGGATGGAAGGGGAGCTCCGCCGGCTGGGAGGGGACCTTCTTAAGGCACAGAGCCTCCGGGGAATAGGCATCGGTTGCGCCGGCCCCGTGGATTCCCGCCGGGGGGTGGTGATGAACCCCTATACCCTGCCGGGTTGGGAAGACTTTCCCCTGGCCGAAGAAATCTCCCGCCGGTTCGGGGTCCCCGCCCGGCTGGAAAACGATGTGAATACGGTGCTGCTGGGGGAAGTGGCCCTGGGGGGCTGGCAGGGCAAGGATGTTCTTCTGATGATGGTGGGCACCGGCGTGGGGGTGGCGTTTTCCCGGAAGGGAGGAACCCTGCACCGGACCCGGTCGGTTTATCATCCCGAAATGGGCCACCTCATCATTGAACCGGAGGGGCCCGAGTGCTACTGCGGCCGCCGGGGCTGCCTGGAAAGCCTGGCTTCCGGATCGGCCCTGCACCGCATCGCCGCCGAAGAGGGGTGGGGAGACTTCCGTAAACTCATTCAGGCCGCCGCATCGGGCAGCCATGACGCTTCGGCCTTGCTTGATCAGGCGGCCCGGCGTCTGGCCGCAGGTCTTTGGAATCTTCAGATCGTTTTTCAGCCTGAGGTGATTGTGCTGGGGGGCGGCATCATGGATGACTATTTCCCCCTCTTCAAGGACCGCATCTTAGCCCTCCTGCCGGAACAGGAGGACTTTAACGGCCGGTTTTCTCTGAATCCGTCCCACGGCGGGGATTATCCCGCCCTGTTAGGAGCGGCACAGTTGGTCAAAATCTTCAGGAATAACCTCTTTCCCTCCGAGTAATGTTATACTTGAGTTAATAGAGCCTTCGGCAGCGGCTCCGGGAGGGTATGGATCTATGGAGAAATTCCGTCACCTTTACGCTCTTATCAACGCCAGTCCCGAATCGGCCTTTCTTTTAGACCGGGAGGGAATTGTTCTTGCCTGCAATAGCGTGGGCGCCCGCCGGTTGGGGGCCTCCCCCGAGGACTTGGACGGGAAATGCATCTATGATTTTCTCCCCCCCGATGTGGCGGAGTTCCGCCGCCGCAAGGTCCAGGAGGTTCTTGACCGGGGGGAAGGGTTTTCCTTCACCGACTTCAGGGACGGCCGATACTTCACCCACTCCATGGAACCGCTCTTAGATGAAACAGGAGCGGTGGTGGGGATCGCCAGCTATGTGAACGACATAACCTCCTATAAAGCCATTGAGAACAAACTGCAGGAGCAGAAGGATCTCCTCTCGGCGGTACGTCAGGCCCAGGGCCTTTTCATTTCGGGCCATGACACCCGGCAGGTGTATGAAGAGATTCTTCACATCCTTGTGAAGACCACCAAAAGTGATTTCGGCTTTCTCAACGAAGTGGATCATGAAGCCGACGGGACACCTTATAAACTCTGTTCCGCCTTGTCGGATGTGGCTTGGAACGACGAATCCCGCCGGCTTTACCAGATGATGGTGGAGCGGGAGCTGAAATTTACCCGTCTCGATAACACCGCCGGGGTTCCCGTCCTGGAAGGCCGCACCATCATCGCCAACGACCTGGTAAACCATCCCCAATACCGGGGGCTTCCTCCGGGACATCCCGATATCAAGAGTTTTTTAGGGATTCCCCTCTATTTTGGAGATGAATTGGTGGGCATGGCGGGGGTGGCTAACCGGCCCGAGGGCTATGATGAGGAGATCCTTGATTTCGTTCAACCCCTGATTCAGGCGTGCGCCGCCATCATCTGGTCGGACCGGCTGGTGCGGAGGGACCGGGAAAACATGGCCGCCCTGGCGGTCCGGGAAGAAAACTACCGCCTCTTGGTAGAGAACCAGACCGATCTTATCGTAAAGGTCGATCTGGAGGGCCGGATTCTCTTCGTCAGCCCCTCTTACTGCCGGTTCTTCGGAAAAACCGAAGAGGAGCTGCGGGGTCAGAAATTTTTACCCCTGGTTCATGAAGAAGACCGGGCTCCCACCGAAGAAGCCATGCGGGCCCTCTTCATGCCCCCTCATTACGCTTATATCGAACAGCGGGCCATGACGCCGCAGGGCTGGGTATGGCTTGCCTGGTCCGACACGGCGGTGCTGGACAGCCAGGGGCAGGTTAAAGAGATTATCGGGGTGGGGCGGAACATCACGCCCCGGAAGAAAGCTGAAGAGGCGCAAGCACGGCTTCAGGAACAGTTGACTCAGTCTCAGAAGATGGAATCGGTGGGGCGTCTGGCCGGCGGGGTGGCCCACGATTTTAATAATATGCTGGGGGTCATCCTGGGTTACACCGAAATGGCGCTGCTGGATCTAGACGCCTCCCATCCCCTCCACGGCAGCCTCACCGAGATACACAAGGCGGCAAATCGTTCCGCCGACTTGACCAGGCAGCTTCTCGCCTTCGCCCGGAAGCAGAACATTTCCCCGCGGAACCTGGATTTAAACGGGATTGTCGAGGGGATGCTCAAGATGCTCCGGCGTCTGGTGGGTGAAAATATCGACCTTTCTTTCAACGCCGGAGACGACCTTGGGCTGATTCGGGTTGATCCTTCCCAGATCGATCAAATTCTGGCCAACCTCTGCGTCAACGCCCGGGACGCCATCGAAGGGGCGGGACACATCATCATCGAAACCTCCCGGATCACCCTGGATCCTGAACCGATTGGGGCTGACCAAGCCTTCATACCGGAAGATTACATTTTGCTCTCCTTCAGCGACGATGGTTGCGGTATGGACCGGGACACTTTAGACCACATTTTTGAACCCTTTTATACCACCAAGGGGCTGGATAAGGGAACCGGCCTCGGCTTAGCCACGGTGTACGGTATTGTGAAACAGAACCAAGGGTTTATCAGGGTGGACAGCCGTCCCGGGGAGGGGGCGGTTTTTCATATTTATCTGCCCCGGTGCAACGACGGCGCCGAAAGGACCGCCTTGTCCGACACAGGTGCCGCCGCCGCCGGCGAGGCGGTCACCATCCTCCTGGTGGAAGACGAACCGGTGATTTTGGAGATGACCCGGATGATGCTGGATCAGCTGAACTACAAGGTCTTGACGGCATCGACGTCCTCCGGTGCCCTGGACTTGGCCCGGCAATTCGGCGGCGGCATCAGCCTGCTGATTACCGATGTGGTCATGCCCGAAACCAATGGAAAAGACCTGGCGGAACAGCTGACATCACTATACCCCGGTATGAAGTGCCTCTTTATGTCCGGGTACACCGCCGACATCATCGCCCGTCACGGGGGTTTGAATTCGGGTGTCCATTTCATTCAAAAACCCTTTTCCCTGGCGGAACTGTCCGTTAAGGTGAGGGAGGTTCTCTCTGCGGTATAATTGAGTAAAAACATCATATTTGTCTGGAAATCTGCCTGAAATATAATTATCTTCTTAAAACAAGGTTAGGTTTACCTATTAAGGAGAAGTTAATGAAACTATTTCTGCCGGCGGCCTTTTTTTTCATCCCCCTTTCCCTTCTCTTGGCCCAGCCGGACCGGGAAACATCCCCCGCACCCCGTTACTCCGAAAAAGCCTCCTCCCTGGAAGACCGTCTCTTAGAGGGGTACGAATCGGCTATCTTCGCCGGAGGCTGCTTCTGGTGTCTCGAACCGCCCTACGAAAAGCTTTTAGGTGTGGCTGAGGTGGTTTCGGGATACATCGGGGGAACCGGGGAAAATCCTACCTATGCCGAAGTCAGTACGGGTCAAACCGGTTATATCGAAGCGGTAAGGATCTATTTCGACCCCCGGCTCATATCCTATGAGACCCTATTGGAAGTGTTCTGGCGGCAGTTTGACCCCACCGACCCGGGCGGTTCCTTTGTAGATCGGGGGGAACAGTACACCTCAGCCATTTTTTATCTCACCGAAGAGCAGCGCCGGGCGGCGGAAAAATCCCGGGACGCCCTAGGGGCTTCGGGGAAATTCGATAAGCCCATCGTCACCGATATTCGTCCCGCCGCGGTGTTTTATCCCGCCGAAGACTACCATCAGGACTATTACAAGAACAGCGCTTCCCGCTATGAAACCTACCGCTCCCTTTCGGGGCGGGATAATTTTTTGGATCAGATATGGAAGGATGATCGAATTCCGGAGGGTATACCATTGAAAAGCGAAAAGTTTGAAAGTGTCGATAAGCAAGAGAAGTTAACCGAATTGACCCCCCTGCAGGTTGAGGTGACCCAGGGCTGCGGTACCGAGCCTGCCTTTAATAACGAATTCTGGGATAACAAAAAGCCGGGTATCTACGTGGATGTGGTGACCGGAGAACCCCTGTTCAGCAGTACGGAAAAGTACGATTCCGGATCGGGGTGGCCAAGTTTTTATCAGCCCCTGGAGAAAGGTAACCTCACCTATCAGGAGGATTCTGCTTACGGTATGGTTCGTACGGAGGTTCGGAGCCGGTTCGGCGACAGCCATTTGGGCCATGTGTTTGATGACGGTCCTGCCCCCACAGGCCTGAGGTACTGTATCAACTCTGCCTCGCTGCGGTTTGTTCCGGTGGAAGAAATGGAGGCCCAGGGGTACGGCGAGTATCTTGGTTTGTTTAAATAGTACCTTTTCTATCGTCGAATTGCCGCCGGGTCGATGAATTCCCGTATTTCGGCACCTTTTCCCTGTACTTACCGGGGTATCGCTGTCATAGTGATATTAGTCGGCCGACGGCCGAATAAAAAGTCGCCGAAATATTCGGTTTTTCAAA
>CAYYNJ010000233.1:0-537 GCA_964472775.1 uncultured Spirochaetaceae bacterium | reverse complement strand
TGATCGAAGAGTTTTCCGAACTGTTTTCCCTGAAGGGGATAAATGAGAAGCTCTCACAGCTTTCCCGGGGACGGTTTGACTGGCCCTCCTTACGGGTGGGAGATCTCACCGCCAAGGCTCCGGTGGTGCAGGGCGGCATGGGGGTGGGAATTTCCCTCTCCCGTCTCGCTTCCGCAGTGGCCCAGGCCGGCGGAGTGGGGGTCATTGCCGCCAATGCGGTGGGGATGCTGGAACCCGACTACTTTAAGGACGGCCGGGCCGCCAACCTCCGGGCTTTGAGAAAAGAGATACGCGCCGCCCGGGAGAAGACCCGGGGCATCATCGGCGTCAACATCATGGTGGCGGTGAATGACTTCAGGGAACTGCTGGACGTGGCCATCGAAGAGAAGGCCGATCTGGTCTTTATGGGGGCGGGGCTTCCCATCAAGAACATTCCCGTGGAGAAGATGCGGGCCGCGGGAGTCAAGGCGGTCCCCATCATCAGTTCCCCCCGGGCGGTGGAGATGATCTTCAAAATGTGGAAGAAGATCTACAACG
>CAYYNJ010000232.1:0-5306 GCA_964472775.1 uncultured Spirochaetaceae bacterium | reverse complement strand
CGCCGGCGGTGACGATGATGCGGTCGAAGGGCCCCATCTCCGGCCAGCCCAGGGTTTTTCCGGAGTGAGCCGTTGAGGGGGTTTTGCCCCGGGGACTCTAAATAAGGCTTTGCTTATTCCTGTCCCCTTCCGATATTTAAGAGTAGATGAAACGGCTTATTCTGGTTTTTACCTGCCTCTTTTTATCCCTTTCTCCCCTCTGGGCCTACAACCTCATGTACGCCGAACAGTACTACAAGCTGTTCCATACCCACTTCTACCAGTATCCCGAAGACCTGAACGAGAACATCTACTACCTGGAATGGGCGTTAAAAAGCGACTTTGTGAATCCCCTGAACGCCCTGACCCCCATCGAAAACCCCGAAGAATGGGAAAGGTACCGGAAGCTCTTCACCCTCCATGTAAACCTAAAACTCACCGAGCTCTACCGTAAACTGGGGAGCAAATACGATAAATTCACCGCCTACTTCTACAACTATCCTTTTAAAAGAGCCAACTTAGACAGCCTCCGGTACGCCGAATCGTACTACCAGGCGGCGCTTTACTACTGGGAAGAAGCCCTCTACTGGGCGGAACAGATCGAACAGAAGCCGTGGTTTACCTTTGAAAACCTGAGCCAATGGGAAGATGAACTATACCGGATCAACCAGGGTGAGCTGGACTACGCCGAGTTGATCGGATCAGACCTGGAAAGGCTCCATCAGGTGCGCGACGCTTTTGAAGCCATGGGTCCCGGCACCTACTGAAATTCTCAGCCGCGAATCAGGGTGGCATCACCGTAGGAAAAAAAACGGTACCGTTCCTTAACCGCCGCTGCGTAAGCTTCCATGATTCTTTCCCGGCCGGCGAAGGCCGACACCAGCATGATAAGGCTCGACTCGGGGGTATGAAAGTTGGTCAGCAGGGTGTTTACCACCTGGAAACAATACCCGGGGTAGATAAATATATCGGTTGCGCCTTCCCCGGCCTGGTTTTCTTCGTCCCGAAAGGCCGATTCCAAGGTCCGTCCCGAGGTGGTTCCCACCGCCACAATCTTTTTTCCTTCCCTTCTGGCCCGGTTGATCCGCTCCGCCGCCTCCGGGGAGATGCCGTAGTGTTCCGCATGCATGGTGTGGTCTGACACCTGTTCGGCCCGAACCGGCAGGAAGGTTCCAAGGCCCACATGAAGGGTGACCCGGACCACCCCGGCGGTACGCTCTTCCAGTTGGGCCAGAATTTCGTCGGTAAGATGAAGGCCCGCCGTGGGGGCCGCCACGGACCCCACCTTTTCGCTGTAGACGGTCTGGTACCGCCGGGCATCGGCGGGGGAATCTTCCCGGCGGATGTAGGGCGGCAGGGGGATGTGTCCGTGCCGCTCAAGATACCCGTCGTCCATGGCCGAATCGAACCTCACCAGCCGGTAAGGCTCCTCGACACCCTCAATCTGCCCTTCCAGCCCCCCGTCGAAGACAAACCTCTTGCCGGGCTTCTGCTTTTTCGCCTTGGTTACCATGGCCAGCCACAGGTTATCCCCCCGGTTCTCTAAAAGAAGAAATTCCACCCGGCCTCCGGATTCGGAGGTTCCGTAGATTCGGGCCTTTCTGACCCGGGAGTCGTTGACCACCACCAGGCAGTTTTCGTCGAGGAAATCGGCCAGGCAGCTGATGTGAGAGTGTTCCAGGGCGCCGGTATACCGGTCAATCACCAGAAGCCGGGAGTCGCCCCGCTTCTCCGGCGGGGTCTGGGCTATCAGTTCTTCGGGTAGTTCAAAAGAGAAATCGCTGGTCTTCAACAGGGGCTCCGTTATTTCTTGATGTCTGGACAGGCTGAGGCAGTCCCAGGTGATCGTAGGCCAGGGGGGTGATCATCCGGCCCCGGGGGGTGCGCTGGAGGAAGCCGCGCTGAATCAGAAAGGGTTCGTAAAAATCCTCCAGGGATTCCACCGCCTCCCCCACACTGATGGCCAGGGTTTCCGCCCCCACGGGGCCGCCCTGGTAGTTTTCCGCAATGACCCGCAGAATCTGCCGGTCCAGTTTTTCCAGGCCGTACTGGTCGATTCCCAGCCGGGAGAGCCCTTCCTTGACAATACCGGCGGAGATCTCACCGTTCCCGAGAACCTGGGCGTAGTCACGCATCCGCCGCAGCAATCGGTTGGCCACCCGGGGGGTACCCCGGCTGCAGCCCGAAAGCAGGGAAACCGCCTCTTCGGTGACGCTGATCTGGAGAATTCCGGCGGACCGGCGGATGATGGCTTCGATTTCGTCGGTCTGGTAGAGTTCCATCCTGACGGCGATGCCGAACCGGCTGTACAGGGGAGCCGCCACCTGCCCCGCCTTGGTGGTGGCGCCTATCAAGGTAAAGGGAGGAACGGGAATCCGGATGGTCCGGGCCGAAGGCCCTTGGCCGATGACCCAGTCGATCTCGAAATCCTCCATGGCAATGTAGAGCATCTCTTCCAGAGCGGGCCGGAGCCGGTGGATCTCATCGATGAAAAAAACCGTCCCCTCGGTGATGGTGGTCATGATCCCCGCCAGATCCTTGGGCTTTTCCAGGGCCGGGGCGCTGGTCACCTTGAAATCAGCCCCCATCTCATGGGCCATGATGCCCGCCAGGGTGGTTTTTCCCAGCCCCGGAGGCCCCGCCAGAAAAAGATGGTCCAGGCATTCTTCCCGGTTCCGGGCGGCCTCGAGAAAGACCCCCAGGTTTTCTTTAAGCTTTTTCTGCCCCTGAAAATCTTTCAGCAGCTGGGGCCTCAGCAGATTTTCCTTGACATCCCCCTCCCGGTTATAATCCCCCGAAAGCAGGCTCTCCCGCTCTTCCATGGTTTCCTCCTATAAAAACACGGCGTTAGCCGCGAGCCATGGATGGTGAGAATGAGGAGAAGAAAAGCAACGCTTTTCTTCTCCAGAATGAAAAAATACACGGAAGTATTTTAGCATTCCTCCTACTGGCTCAGCCGGAGAAGGGCGTGGCGGAACAGCACCTCTTCCCCCGCCCCGGGATTATCCTTCACCGCCTGTTCCACCGCCGTCCGGGCGCCTTTTTTATCAAACCCCATGTTCACCAGGGAATCGACGATTTCGGAATGATTCCCCGAAGGTCCGTCCTCTTTGTCCTCCGTCCAGGTCACCTTTCCCCGCAGGGCCAGGATGATCTTCCCCGCCGTGGCCTTACCCAGGCCGGGAACCCTCTTGAGGGCGTCCACATCGCCGTTATCCAGAATCTCCGCCAGCACCAGGGGGGTGATTCCCGAAAGGATCCGCAGGGCTTGCTTGGGACCGATGCCGGAAACCTTGATGAGCTGGAGAAAAACCTCCCGCTCCTCCTTATCGGCGAAACCGAAAAGCTGCATATCATCCTGCCGGTGGTGCAGATGCAGAAGAACCCTGGTCTCCGTTCCCCGGGAGGGAACCTTGAAAAGGGACGAAGCGGACATCCGCACCGCCCATTCCAGGGGCCCCGCCTGAAGATAGAGAAATTCCTCGTCCTTCCGGTTTACCACGCCGGTGATGCTGTTCCACATAGGTTAAACACTCCTCATGGCGCCCTGGTTATGATAGCAGCAGACCGCCGCTCCCAGGGCATCGGCGGCATGGTCGGGAGAGGGAATTTCCTTCAGCCCCAGCAGCAGTTTCACCATGGTCTGAACCTGATGTTTCTCCGCCCGGCCGTCGCCGGTCAGGGCCTGCTTGATCGCCTGGGGGGGGTATTCAAAGGCGGTGACCCCCTTCTGACACAGGGCCAGAAGAAGGACCCCCCGGGCTTCCGCCACGGGAATGGCGCTGGTACGGTTTTTAGCAAAAAAAAGGGCCTCGATGCCCGCCGCCTGGGGAGAATACTCCTCCAGCAGGTTCATCAAGCCCTGGTAGATAATTTTCAGCCTTTCGCCCTGGTCGGTCCGGGCGCTGGTCCTGATCGACCCGTGGGTCAGGTGACGGATTTTTCCGCCCCCCGCCTCGATGACCCCGTAACCGGTATCGGCCAGTCCGGGGTCAAGGCCGATGATGACCGCCATTACTCCGATAGCTCGAAGTCGTCGGGTACATCCAGGTTGGAAGCCACGGCCTGAACATCATCGTTATCTTCAAGACGTTCGATAAGACGCATTACCTTTTCGGTTTTCTCATCGTCCAGGGAAACGTAGGTATCGGGGACCAATCCCACATCGGACATTTCTTCCTCAAAACCGGCGGCGTTGAGGGCGTTTAAAACCGTTTCGAAATCTTCAGGGGTGGTGGTTACTTCGATGGAACCCGATTCGGTGACCACGTCTTCCGCCCCCGCTTCCAGGGCGGCGTTGAAGATCTCCTCTTCCTTGTACTGTTCGGCGTCAAAGGAGATGGTGCCCTTCCGGTTGAACATGTAGGCCACACAGCCCGTCTCGCCCAGGCTGCCGCCGCCCTTGGTGAGGATGCTGCGTACATCCGCGGCGGTGCGGTTCTTATTGTCCGTCATGGCTTCGATCATCAAGGCCACGCCGCCGGGGGCGTAGGCTTCGTAGACAAGCTCTACGTAGTTGACCCCTTCCAGGTCGCCGGTTCCCTTTTTGATGGCCCTGTCGATGTTATCCTTGGGCATGTTGACGCTTTTCGCCTTCAACATGGCGGTACGGAGCCGGGGGTTGGCATCGGCGTCGCCGCCGCCCAGCCGGGCCGCTACGGTGAGCTCTTTGATAATTTTGGTAAAAATCTTACCCCGTTTGGCGTCGATGGCGCCTTTCTTGTGCTTTTTGGTACGCCATTTACTGTGTCCGGACATAGATACTCCTTATTCTGTATTCTCTCTTAAATTATCACAGAGAAAAATCGAATGTCAAGGTAGACGGAATAAGCTAAGGCCGCTACTCTCTTTGTATGAAAAGATTTATCGACCTATTCCGGCGAAGCGCCGCCCCGGTGGTCTTTACCGGTGCGGGGATTTCAACCCTGTCGGGAATCAGGGATTTCCGCGGAGCCGGCGGCCTCTACTCCGACCCCGACGCGGACAGAATCTTCGACATCGGTGCCTTCCGGCTAGATCCCGCCTTCTATTACGCCAAAACCCGCGGGTTCATCTACAACCTCGATGAAAAAGAACCCAACATCATCCATACCGAACTGGCCCGGTGGGAAAACCGGGGATGGATCAGCGGGGTGATCACCCAGAACATCGATTTGCTTCATCAGAAGGCGGGGAGCCGGCGGGTCATCGAAATACACGGCAGCCCCCTCATTCACCGCTGCCGGACCTGCGGAGCCGTCCAAACCTTCGAAGAGGTGACCGAGCAACTGAACAAGCGCCCGGTGCCCCGCTGCTCCTGCGGAGGGGTTCTGAAACCGGATATAACC
>CAYYNJ010000231.1:2745-5320 GCA_964472775.1 uncultured Spirochaetaceae bacterium | reverse complement strand
CTCCATGCGGGACCTGGCCCGGGCGGTGGGGCTCAAGGAAAGCTCCCTCTACAATCACTTCCCCGGCAAGGGCACCCTCTTGGAAGCGGTGCTGGCGTATCAGCTGGAGGGGTTTCAGGCTGCCTCGGCGGTCCTGGAGGAGCTGGAAGAAACCGGGCCCGCCTTTACCGATCCGGTGGAACTCTGGATCGCCGGAGCCGCCGCCTTCATGGAAAAGCTGCCGCCCCTGACCGATACCATCGGCCTTATCCTGCACAATGAGATGTTCCTGGATGAACAGTGCGGCCGTTTTGTCCTCCATGAACTTTTCCGGGTCAGAAAAGATTTGACGGAAAAACTGCTGCGCCGGATGCACGCCCAGGGGTTGATCCGGTCCTGTGATTTTCCCCAGACCGCCGCCCAGTACGTCCACATGCTTCACGGCCTGGAAATAGAGAACCGGCTCCGCCAGCGGGAAGGGGCGGGGGAGGAGGAGCTCCAGGCCCGGCTGATGGAACAGATAATCCATTTTATCGATGGTTTGAGAATCAAGGAGAAATGAAATAATGAAAAAGAAAGAGAGAAGAAAAGCCCGGGGACGAAAAATCCTCCTGGTAACGGTGGTACTGCTCCTGGTCCTGAGTCTCCCCGGCTGTGTGGCCCTCTACAAAGAACACCGGGAAGTCCGGGGCCTGACCCTGGACGGTGTGGATTTCTCCCGTTTGAAGGACGGGGTATATCCCGGGGAAAACCCCGGGGGCCTCTACGGATGGCGGGCCTCCCGGGTGGAGGTGACCGTTCAGGCAGGAAGAGTGAAGGATATTAAAATCCTTGCTTCCGCGGAAGAAGCAGATTTTGACCGGGTGGCCCGGCAGATCATCCAGGCCCAGTCCCTGGATGTGGACGGTATCTCCGGGGCCAGCCTCACCAGCCGGGCCTTTCTTAAGACCGTGGAAACCGCCCTGATTCCGGCGGTGCAGTGAACCCCCGGGGTCAGCGGAATCAAGGAGGTACCACCATGTACAAAGTGACAGCCCTCTGCGGCAGCGCCCGGAAAGCCCATACCTACGGGGCGGTCCGGCAGTTTATAGACACTTTGGAAGCCCGGGGAGACGTGGCAGGGGACATCATCGTCCTCAGCGAGGAAAACCTTAAGCCCTGCCGGGGCTGCAAACTCTGTATCGACAGGGGAGAAGAACTCTGTCCCCTGGGTGACGGCGCCGCCGCCCTTATCTCACGGCTTGAACAGTCGGACGGTGTGATTATCGCCACCCCCAACTACTCCTTCCATGTGTCGGGGCATACTAAGCTCTTTCTCGACCGGCTGGGTTACTTGTTCCACCGCCCCCGGATGTTCGGAAAAACCTTCACCGGCCTGGTAACCCAGGGGATCTACGGAGGGGGCGCCATCCTCAAATACCTCCATTTCGTGGGGAGTGCCCTGGGATATAACACCGTCAGAGGTTCCTGCCTGAACACCCTGGAACCCCAGCCGGAAAAGGTTAGGATTCAGAACGGGCGGAAGATAGAAAAGCAGGCCCGCCGTTTTTACACAGTCCTGAGAAAACAGAAACGTCCCGTTCCCTCGCTGATGAAGCTGGCCATGTTCCGGTTCTCCCGCACTTCCATGAAGAAGATGCTGGGCGAAGAATTCCGGGACTATACCTGGTACCGGGAAAAAGGCTGGTTTGATTCGGACTACTACTATCCGGTAAAACTCAATCCCATCAAAAAAATCGCCGCCGGTCTTGTTGACGCTGCGGCGGGAGGAAAGAAATGAAGAACCTTGTGATATCTTATTCCCTCACCGGGAACAACAACGCCCTGGCCTCCGCCATGGCCGGGGCCCTTTCGGCGGAACACCATCAGATTACCCCGGAGGGGAGCTGCGGAATGGGGCAGATCGCCCTGGACATGTTGTGTAATAGGACCCCCCGGGCCGCAATGCCGCCGCTGCCCGAAGAACCGGCCAACATCATCCTGGCAGGGCCGGTCTGGATGGGCTTGGCGGCCTCTCCCCTGCGGGCCTGCCTGAAGATCCTCCGAAAGCGGCGGGACCGGGTCAGCTTTGTTACCATCAGCGGAGGGGCGGACCATCACAACCCCAAACTCACCCGGGACCTGACCCGCCGGCTCGGCCGGCCCTGCGAGAAGGTGATCGACTTCTACATCGCCGATCTACTGCCGGCGGACCCCAAACCGACCCGCGAGGTTACCTCTGTGTACAAGCTGACTCCGGAGGATGTGACCATGCTGTCGTACCGGGCGGTGAAGGCTTTAACCGAGGAGGCCTTGACAACACGGCAAGAATAATTTGACCGGGCCATTTCCGTAGGGTATGCTCAAAGACATGGAACTGAATCCGACCATCATGGAAGTCACCCCGGAGAACCTGGACCAGCACCCCGGGGTGGTCTGTTTTATCAATCCCAAACATCCTTGTCATCACCTCAAGATCGACTGGATGAAAGAGCAGTATCCCCGGGGCCTCAAGGTCCGGCTCCTCTACCTGCCGGAAGAGAAAAAGCCCGTGGGCTTTATCGAATCCATCCCCGGGGGAAACTGCTGGCGGAAGGTGGATGCGGCGGGATGGACC
>CAYYNJ010000231.1:0-2735 GCA_964472775.1 uncultured Spirochaetaceae bacterium | reverse complement strand
TGGCTTCATCCACTGTCTCTGGACCAACGGCAAGAAGTACCAGCACCAGGGCCTGGGAAAACGGCTTTTGGAAGAGGTGGAAGCCGACGCCCGGGGCAGCAGGGGTGTGGCGGTGATGGTCAGCGGCAAGGCCTTCATGGCTGATGCCTCCCTGTTTGTAAAAAACGGCTACACCCCGGCGGCGGTCTCGGGGAGCGAACAGATTCTGGTAAAACCGTACGGAGCCGATCCCCTGCCGGTCTTCATCAGCGGGGCTGAGGACGCACAAAACGGTCTGACCCTGTACTACACCCGGCAGTGCCCCTGGATCGCCCGGTTTATCGAAGAGGTAAAGCCGGTGCTGAAAGAGGAGGGTCTGGAGGCCCGCATCATCGAGCTGACCACCCCCGAGGAGGTGAGGCGCTCTCCGTCGGCCTATGGCGGGTTCAGCCTGGTTTATGACGGCCGCCTCCTGGCGGACCGGTACATTTCTCTTACCAGGTTTAAGAACATTGTGAAGAAGGAGATTAAGGGGCGGTGAAGGGCCATCTCTCAAGGGGTTCGCTGAACCTCCGATAATCGTCGCCATACCGGCCGGAGATAGGCAAATCATGGGAGGCCGACAGAAGTTCACTCATCAAACGCATTTAAAAAGAAGAAGGTTATTCTCTCCCAAACTCAATCAACAGGGCAACACCCCTTGTAGATAGGGGCATGAACCAAAAAAACATCCATGATTCCTTCGCCCGGGAAACTCTTTCCCACCGGGATAACGCGGCCTGCTTCTTCCGGGGAATCCTGCCGGGAGATGTGGGGAAGAGGCTGAACTTCGAGAGTCTCAGGGAAGAAAAAACCAGCTACACCGACAAAGAGCTGGCGGCCTATTTTTCTGATGTGGTGTATGAGTGCGGTTATGAAGGAAGCTCATTAAAGATGGCCCTTCTTTTTGAACACAAGAGCCATGTTCCTGATTTCCCCTACAGCCAGATTCTCCGCTATATACTGAACATCTGGAACAGTGCCTTGAAGCAAAAGAAACCGCTCCCGGTTGTGCTGCCGATTATTCTCTATCACGGAAAACAGCGATGGAAAACCAAACCTCTTCCTGCCTATTTAAGCGGGGACATCAGCCCTTTTGCCCGATTTATTCCTGATTTCGAGTATCTTCTGGTGGATCTTTCTAAAATGCCTGATAAAGAGATTAAGAACCTTTTTGTAAACAGCCCGGCGGTAAAACTGTGGCTGCTTATCCAGAAATACATCTATACTCCGAAGACGCTCATCGAGAACCTGGATAGTTTTTTTGGCTCAGATATTGTATATTTTACGACTGAAGAAGGTTTACATTTTTTGGAGTCTCTATGCCGGTACATTTTTTATGCGGCGGTTATAGACCCCGATATGATATTGCAAAGTCTGCCAATGCTGCCCGAACGGGCAAAGGAGGTGGTTATGACAACTGCGGAAAAACTGATAAAACAGGGGAAACTTGAAGGAAAACTGGAAGGGAAACTGGAAAATGCCCGGCGGATGGTTGAAAAGGGCTATCCTGTTGAAGATATATGCGATATCACCGGTTTCTCCCGGGAAGAAATACTGAAGCTGCGGCGGGAGTAGTCTATCGGCTTTTATGCTCCTCTGGGGCGAAGACTTAATCAAGAACAATCGTGCTCCGGGCGCCACCCGGATCTGGCAGATGTAAAAAGGCTGGAGGGCGAAGCGGATGCGGACAATGGGAAGTGAATCTTTGATCCACAAAAAGTCCGTGACTCTGTGTTTCGCCGGAGGGTGTAAGATATTTTGGGCCTGCCAAGATATAAGTTCCCATTGCCATATCTTTGTTTTTTTTCAACCTCAGATAATCGGCGGGATGCAGGATTCAGATTTCAACACTCAACAGCCCATCAATTTCAGCGAAGTGGGAATCCAGGGTTAACAGCCTCGCTCCGTGTTCCAGACAGCTGGCGGCTATCCAGACATCGTTGATGGGGATGGGCCGACCCTTTTTCCGAAGCATCTGCTTTATTTCGGCAAACCACTCGGCGGTGCTGTCGGTAATCGGCACGCAGATGGTCCGGGGTTTTTCACGAAATTTTTGAAGGGTTTCCCGGTTTTCCAGGGACTTTGAGCCACCCCGAAAGCCGTCGTAGAGCTCACCCATGACCACCGGGGACAAAATGATGGCTTCACTCCCTTCTAGAACATCGGCTATGCGGTTGTTGCCTGCGATGAGGGCGGTGTAAACATTCGTGTCGATCATTACACGCATGGGCTATTTCCAGTCGTCTTCGTCAACCCGGCGGTTACCGGCCTGATTCACATCGAATTCGGCCGCCTCTTCAGCGGTCCAGAGACCACAGAACTCCCGGTAATCATCGCCATACCGTCCAGAGACAGGTAAACCGAGTGAGGCCGCCAGAAGTTCCTTCACCAGGCGGTTTTTACTGGTTTTCCGTCGTTTAGCCTCATCCGAAAGACGGCGATCCAGGTCCCGATCCAAATCATGAATGGTTATGGAACTCATTGAACTATCTCCTGGTTCAAATATAACACGAAAGTGGTTCAAAAAATTGATTATTCACACAAGAGATTAAAGAACCTTTTTGCAAACAGCCCGGCGGTAAAATTGTGGCTGCTTATCTATAAATACATCTATACTCCCAGGACGCTTATCGAGAACCTGAATAGTTTTTTCGGCTCAGATATTGTATATCTTACCACTGAAGAAGGTTTACATTTTTTGGAGTCTCTATGCC
>CAYYNJ010000230.1:0-5329 GCA_964472775.1 uncultured Spirochaetaceae bacterium | reverse complement strand
AAAAGGGGACGTGGACGGTTCCGTGGAAGCACTATCCGACTCACTTCTCAAACTTCGCCGTCCTGTGACTATATTTAGGGGAACCATTCAAGGAGGATGATAATGAAGAAACTTATAATATTGATCTTAGCGGCGGGTTTACTGCTGTCGGCGGGGTTTGCCCAGAGCTTTGATATCGCCGACCAGGTGCAGCCGGCGTTTAAAGCCTTTTCTGATGATGTGGCGGTGGCCCTGCCCTTCATGAGTTCCATCGGTTTAACCCGGTCTGAGCCGAATCCCCGGCTTTTCAGTCTGGGCGTTTCCGCCGGAGCCGTGACCATTCCTTCCGATGCCTTTAACCAGGTGGCCGATACCTTCGGTATCACCCTGCCCGAGGCCATTACCAGTGCCGATGCCGGGGTTCCCCTGCCGGCCTACACCGTCGAGGGCAAGCTGAATCTTCCTGTTATTCCCACCATCGGCGTTAAAGTCGGATACCTGACCCCCGACGTCACCCGGAACCTCACGGGGGGGGACTTTGGGGTCGATTACCTGCTGGCCGGAGCGGATGTGACGGTGCCGGTGATCAAGGGCAACGTGGTTCTGCCGTCCCTGGATGTGACCGCCGGATTCAACTACCTTAAGGGTTCGGTGAGCATGCCCGTGGAAGGAGCTAATTACTCGGTAGATTTTGAAGGCGGCAAGAGTCTTGGTATTACCGATGCGGAACTGGTCTACGCCTGGGAAGCCAAGGTGCTGGATCTTAAGCTTCAGGCCAGCAAGGGAATTCTCTTCCTACGGCCCTACGCCGGGCTGGGATACTCTTACAGCATGGCCACCGCCGGGGGCGGATTCAATGCTGTTATCGACCGCAGTGATTTCACCGACGATGAATTGGCGGCGCTGCAGGATGCCTACGGCCTGGAGGTGGAGGATCAGAGTTTTCTCATCAGCTCCGGCGCCGACGGCCATTCCTTCAGGGCCTACGGCGGGGTGGGGATCAACCTTCTTCTGGTCCGTCTCGACCTGAATCTGCTTTACGGATTCAAAACCAACACCCTGGGCGGCGGCATCACCGCCAGTATAGGGTTCTAATTATTCGGTTTGGCTGAAACCGGAGGCGGCTCCTTCTGAAGGGGCCGCCTTTTTTCTTAATTATAGTACCGAAAGTCTTTTCTTCTCTCCCGGGTGAGCCGGCGGGAACGGCCCATCACCAGCCCTATCAATACCAGGGCTCCCAGCAGGATGAGGAAGGGGGGCAGGAGAAAACCCAACACCCCCAGGATGATGGGAACCGTCACCAGGGCCACCACGGCGGCCAGAATCAAACCCAGGAGGGAGCCGAAGCCGGCAAAGAGGATCCGGAAGAGGAATCCCAGTATCTCAAAAACCAGGCCGATACCGAAGAAGAATATCACCGCCGCCAATATTAGTATTTCCACAAAAATCTCCTTAAATACTGTTCTCTCGTTAACATTGCAAATTCTATGCCAACCCTGAAATTAGACCATATTGGCCAAGAAAAGCAGGAATTTGCCCATCCTGTCAGGAATTTACCCATTGCATGGGGAAAAGACAAGCGTCTATCCCTGGGTATGACAGAAAAGAGTTGGGGGGGGGATTTATCAGCGTGAGAAGCGCCACCATCCGATTTTTTTTAGAACATGTAGCCCAGGGAAATCCCCGGGGCGATACCGATGAGCGGAGGCTGGGCGGCAATATAGGGGTATTGAATGTACGGTTCTACGATGAGGCGCCGAGTCTTCCCCACCTGCCAGGTGAATCCTAATTCCGCCTCTCCCCCGGAAAGGAAGGTGGCCGCGCCGCCTTCTATTCCGACCCCCGCCATGGGGTAGAGCCCGGCGAAGAAACCCTTTAGGGCGGGAGGGGCAAAGTCTGATGTTGTTTCGGCAAAGCTGGACAGAATAGCATTGGCGCAACCACTATTTTCTCGTCCTTCCAGTATTTTTCGGAATAAACAGCATTAAGAGATTAACGTTCACCTTAAAAAGAGCGAGAAAAGTGGGTAAAATATGAAAAAAAGCTTGTATAAACAGGAATACAGTGTTAACGTTAATCTATTATGATTAAGTTAAAAGACATTGCCGAAGCCACAGGATTTTCTATCAATACTGTATCTCGGGCCCTCCGGGGAGATTCACGTATCAGTGAAGCATCCCGGAAGCTTATTTCTGATACCGCAGAAAAGATGGGCTACATCCCCAATGTGGTGGCGGGAAGTATGCGTTCCAACCGTTCTTTTACCATTGGGGTTATATCCGCAGATTCTGCCAACCCCTTTTTTGCCGAGGTTATCATTGGAATCGAAGAAACGGCCCGGAAGCTGAACTACAACATCCTGCTGATTAATACCGAGGAACAGGAAGAAAATGAGAGGGATGCAGTCAAACTTCTCCTATCCCGTCAGGTGGACGGGCTGATTATTATGCCCATGTTTAAGAGTCCAGAGAACCGAGATATTTACCGCTCCCTAAAGATCCCCTATGTTTTTGTGGGAAGAAGGGTGGAAGGAGTCGACAATCATTCGATCCTCCATGGAGACAGGAAGGGGCAGTCCTTGGTTATTGAACAGCTTTTAAGCCGGGGGCATGAGAAGATCCTCTATATTACCGGTCCTGATAATATCAGCAATACGGTGGACAGAAGGGAGGGCGTATACGATGCTTTCCGCCGCCGGGGACTTGAACCCGATCCTTCCTTATTTCTTTCATCACAGGGTCATATCGCCGATGGCTACGCCCTTGTTAACCACGCTGTTAATAAGGGAATGAACTTTTCAGCGGTGGTTTGCTTTAATGATCTTCTTGCTATGGGAGCCTTGAAATCGCTTCACGAAAACTCCCTAAAAGTTCCCGAGGATGTGGAGGTCTTTGGATACGACAATCTTTTCATGTCCCAGTTTATGCAACCCCGGCTTAGTACGGTGGATGTTCCTAAAAACCGGCTGGGTAAGAACGCTGTGGAAGAACTGGTTAAGCACATCGATGATCCCAATCTACCTTATCAAAACTTGAATCTAGAGCCGAGGCTGGTTCTTCGCGAGACCACCTTGGATTCTGAGAAATAATTTCATGTATCTTTTCAAAGGAGGAAAGAATGAAAAGAATCAGTAGACTGACAGTGCTCGCTCTGACTGTGATGTTTTTGTCGGCCATGTCTGCGAGTGCATCCGGGGGTAAGGAATCGGCAGAATCGGCATCAGGACCGGTGGAGGTCACTTTCTGGTCCCTGTTTACAGGGGGGGATGGTGAATTTTTTGATGCTATGGTGGATGAGTTTAACCGGACCCATCCAGATATCGTTATGAAAACCGATACGGTAAAATTTGATAACTACTACACAAAGCTAACCACCTCATTGGCGGCCCGGACAGCCCCCGACGTGGTTGTTGTTCATCAGAGTAATCTTCTTCAATACGTTCCTAGTGGTTCGCTTTACGCTCTGGATGATCTGCTCTCCAAAGTTAATGCTCCTTTGGATGACTTTGTGGAGGCTCCTTTGGAAGCCTGCCGCTTTGACGGCAAGCTGTATTCGCTGCCTCTGGATGTTCAGGCTTTGATCATGTACTACAACAATGATCTTTTCGGGCAGGCGGGAGTATCTTCAGTTCCTTCCTCTTACGCTGAAGTAATTGCGGCTGCTCAAGCGGTTCAGGAAAAAACCGGAGCCATGGGACTGGCCGTTGATAATACCACTGCCACCTATAAAGCTTACACATTAACCCGGCTTTTTATATCCATGTTGGAACAGCAGGGGGTTGCTATCCTCTCCGAAGATCTTACAAAGGCAAACTTTAATAACGCCGCCGGTGAGAAGGCTCTCCAGGCTCTCATCGATATGGTTCAGTCCTACGAGGTTACACCCACCGGCCTCGATTATGACGGTGCAGTCACCGCATTCAAACTGGGTAAAGCAGCTATGCATTTTAACGGTGTGTGGGCTACCGGAACTTTTGAGCAGCAAGAGGGGCTTAACTTTTCTGCGGTTCCTCTGCCCCCCATGATGGGTGAACCCGCTGCCTGGGCAGGCTCCCATACACTGGCCATCCCTGTGCAGAAAGAAATGGATGAACGCAAGCTGGAGGCGGCTGCCACCTTCATTCTATGGATGACCGAACATGGTGAGCTTTGGGCGAAGGCTGGACACATTCCCACCAGGATTTCTGTGGCTGATAAGCCCGAGTTTAAAGCCCTGCCTTACCGGAAAGGGTATGTAGATGCAGCGGCCTCCGCCATTGCACCTCCCCGGACCGAAGCGTGGGAAGAAGTCTACGGATCTCTTTCCGACATGCTTGAAGCCGCTGTCAGCCAGAATCAGGATGTTAAAACAGCCCTGGCCTATATGGCTCAGAAGGTCGAAGGGATTCTCGCATCATATTGATCGGCTCTTTTTAATACCGATTACGTTAAAAGGGGGAGCCCTTTCCCGGCTCCCCCTTTTTTACTTCGCGCAAAGAATATAAGGCTGGCAAACATGGCGATACCAGGAAACAAAGACTTCAGGGATGGGATTCTCTTTTCCCTTCCCTTCCTTGTTATCTTTTTCACCTTTATGGTTTTCCCGATATTTTTCGGTTTATTCATCAGTTTTTTTAAGTGGGATATTCTCTCAACCAGATCCTTTGTGGGCTTGAAGAATTATTTTACCCTGTTCCAGGATGAAATGTTCTATAGTTCGCTCTGGCATACGTTAAAATTCGTTCTCATCACCACACCGGCTTTGCTGTTTACCGGATTCCTCATGGCCTTACTGGTAACCTCCTCTTCTCCCCTCAAAAAAGTTGCGGAAGATGTGTTTCTCATCCCCTATATCTTGTCTATGACGGTTATTGGGACCCTATGGGCCTGGCTGATGCAGAAAGACTATGGGTTGTTGAATCAGCTGTTGGCTTTGATAAATATAGAACCTGTAGGCTGGCTTACCAATCCTAATCTGGCCATGTGGTCCGTGGGGCTCGCCACCCTGTGGTGGACCAGCGGGTTTAACATGATCCTGATGTCGGCGGGGATGAAACAGATCTCTGGGGAGATTTACGAGTCTGCCAAGATGGATGGAGCTGGTTACTTCCGGGTTCTGGGAAGCATTACTATCCCACTCCTTAAGCCGACTATTGTGCTTTGCCTGATTCTTCAGGTGATCGCTTCGTTCAATGTATTCGGTCAGGTTTATGTGATGACCGGAGGCGGCCCCTACGGCACCACCCGGGTCCTCATTCAGTACATTTACGAGGCGGGATTCCGGTATTATAAAATGGGATATTCTGCCGCAATGTCCTACCACCGAGTTCCGCGAATACATCGAGCATGCGCAGTGAAAGCTTGTCATCAAT
>CAYYNJ010000229.1:897-5356 GCA_964472775.1 uncultured Spirochaetaceae bacterium | reverse complement strand
GGCGATCCGGTGCGGATCGACACGGTGCTGGGATATTCCAACGGCCCCGGGACCCCCCTGCACCCCGATTCCCAGGAGTTTTTCGTCTACATCTACACCGATAAGTACAGCCCCTTTTTGGGGATGAAGACGGAAAATCAATTCATAGAAACTAATGACCTTTTCTGGTGGAACCCCGCCTTCATCACCCAGGGATAAAGCCTCCCCTCAGGGGGCGCTGAGGGTAAAGGTGAGGGTATCGGTGTAAAATCCTTCGGTGGCCATACCGTATTCCAGGATGGTGAAAATTAAAGGATACCGGTTCCCCGTATGGTCGGAAGGCTCTGCGAGAATAGGCAGAACCACATCTCCTCCGCCGGAAAGATCAACATCGGTGCCTCCCACATTCACACTGTAGGGAACCACGCTCGGGTCGCTGGGATCGGCCATGGCCATCCGGCCCGCCTGGGCGGAGTTAACCGATACGGAATACAAGGTATTGGCACGGACCAGTAGATCGGCGCCCCGCTGAGCCCCCGCCGCCAGGGTGCCGAAGTTAAGAGTCATGGCCGTTCCGGTCACGTCAAACCCCGCCCCCGGGGGGACCAGGGATAGGTCGGTCAACGCCCCCACCTGCACGGACATGCTGAAGGACAGGGATGCCAGCGGCCCGCCGGGAACGGGGGCTCCCGGGGTTCCCTCGTATAAGGCCATCACCACCGTATCGCCATAGACTCCGGCCAGGGGAAACTGATTCTGGTCGATGATGAAGCTCAAAGAATAATCTTTGGTGGTCCCCCCCCGAAGCCCCTCCTCGGCGGTGAAGCTTCCGGTGATCACCTGGGATGACAGGGGGTTGTCGGTAATATCTCTTAGGATGGTCCTCTGGGCGGCGGAGAGGAAGAGGTTGTAGTAGAGAAGCCCTCCCGAATCGCCGGTCATATGGCGGTTACCGGTGGTACCGGAGGCTCCGGCGGAAAAAGTCACAAAAAATGAGACGGCGTCGCCTTTATGGCGGAGGGAGAAAACTTCATCTACCAAAATCTCCTGATCCGCCTGATAGATTAAGTTATTGATCGAAGGAGCCCGACCCTTAAAATCGAGGGCTCCGGCGGGAAGAACCACCCCCGTCAGCAGAACCGCCAGGCCTAGAAACAAAGAGCATCGGGAAAAAGGAATTATTCTTTTCATTGTTCATTCTCCTTTAAAGAAAGAACCAGAGTCCCGAGGGAAACAGGGCTCTCCCCGCCGGCGGCGAGGGTAAACTCCCCTTGAACGGCGGGATCTGCCGCCAGGGAGAGGCGGTAACGTCCGGGAAACAGGTTGTGAAATTGAAAAAGTCCCTGTTCATCGCTGAATGACAGGGAGGCCTCCCCGGTTCCGGCGGGGTTGTCCCACCGGCTGATTTTCAGAGCTTTCAGAATCAGAGGCCGTTCCTGATCGTCTAAAAGCAGCCCTTCGCCGTAGATCGAGCGCCTCAGCGCCGGTTTGATCAAGGTACCGCTGCGGTAGGAAGGGTAAATACCAACCCTTTCCCTATCGATCACCGTATCCGGGTCTGCCTCGGGAAGGTCCATGGCCAGGCTGATTTCCCGATACGAGGCAAGCTCATGCAAGGCGGCCACCCTGCCGGTCGTTTCCGTTTCGGGAATACCCGTTCCATAAATTCTAAGAAGCCGGTCCTCCATTTCCTCCGAAGGAACGATCAGGGCAAAACTGTCTGTCACCGGAGGAGTGAAGGCAAAGCGGCCCCCCGCAAAGAGGATCGCCCCCGCCGCTCCTGCGGAGAACCGGTTTTTCAGATACTCCCCCTCGGCGTACATGAGAGAATTTCCCAGGAAAAGATTGAAAAAACCGGGTCGCAGGGCCAAGTTTCCTTCCAAAACAGCGGTGTCCGAGATCGCCGGAGGAAACCCCTTCACCAGTAGGTTCCCCCGGGGGGCCGAATAACCCGCCGAGGCCTCTCCGCTGGTAAGATCCTGACTGACAATAACACTGCTTCCCCCCGAGGCCGGTGTTATGGTCCAGGTCAGGGCCCCCCGCCACGAACCGATTCCGCTTCGGGAAAACTCGCCGCCGTAGCTGAAGGCGAAACCGACGGACTCACCGAAACGGGAGAGAAGTGTGGCCGACACCCTTCCCGTGCCGTCTTCTCCCCGGGGGTTGAACCGGTAGGAAGCTCCCAGATTGAGGTAGGCAGAAAACGGCAGAAGCTGCCCGTAACTAAAATTCAGCACCCAGCGATGGGAGGAGGCGACAGCCTGAAAGATGCTGGAGCGGAACTCGGGATCAAAATACTCGGCCCCCGCTCCAAAAACCGGCGCCAACCGAATGTGGGGAAGAGAGAGACGGTAACGGAGGGCCAGGTAGAGCTGAGGGGTCAAGTCCGGTGATCCGGATACCGATGCGGCCGCGCCCAGGTTGCCCAGTAAAGTCGCCCAGGTTGTATTCAGGGTTCCGGTATAACGGGCAAAATCGGTCTGCCCCTTCACTCCCGCAGTAAGGATACGGGAAAGGCCCAGGGAAAACTCTCCCGTCATAACGGGACTGACAGCGTCGATCCGCGGCCACCCACCGCCCAGAGAGAAGGTCGATTCTCCCCGGGGGAGCAGGTTGGCATCAAAGGGATGGGAGGATTCATAGATCTTCTTAGTACCGTCGGCGCCGGTGACCACCACCTTCAGGCTGTTGAGACCGCTGCTGTAGGGAATCTCCGTTAGGGAATGGACCCCGGCGGGAACACGCATTCGTTTGAGGAGACGGTTATTGAGGTATACCTCTACCTGTGATGGTTCTTCAACGATTACATCCGTTTCAACCGGAGCCGTACCGGCCCCTCCGGGGGTTCCCAAGGCTGAAGAAGAGACGACCACGCCGTCCCAGTTTGGATCGACCGTGCCGGCGGTGAGACGAAGTCCCGTACCGATAAATTCCCGGACCAGCCGGAGTGTCTGAACCTCGGCCGCCGTTTCAGGAGGGGTCCGGAAGAGAAAAGTCCCTTCCAGAACCCACTGATGGAATTGAAAGGCCGGCATAAGGTCGAGCCGGGCGGGAAAACTCACCCCTTCAGACGAGAAATAATCTTCGTAGAGAAAATCTACCCCCCCGGTGTAGTTGAGGTAGGCGCTGAAGGGGGCGGAGGTAATCTTGCTTTGATCCGGAGAGTCCGGCCTTTCCCGGACGAAAATGAGTGAAGGAGGCATCAGGGCGGCGGCAATCCGGATATCCAGCACCAGCAGCTGTTCATCGAAGGTCACCGAAAGCCCTAACCGGCGAAGAAAATCCAGGGTGACAACTTCACCATCCCCCGCCAGGATGTTTTCATAGTTTTCCCGGTTCAGGAGAGAGCTTATCTTGGTGAGAATTTCCCGGCGGTAGAGATCCGCCCCGGGGAACCGCGCCAGGACCTCCCCGGAGGGGACTCCCTGAAGAACCAGGGACACGGGAATTTCTACCGGCGGATTCACTGCGGCGAAATCCTGGGAAGACAGGCGGAAGGTAAGGCAGAGTAAGAATAGGAGGATGTAAACCCTGCGGCCCCTCCGGGGTCTAGGGGAAAACCAGTTCCACATCGACAATCTCCCCCTTTATTTCCGGCGGCGGGGTGACGGAAAAACGGCGCCGGGATCCGGCCAGGATGTTTTCCCCTTCAATTCCCTCAAACTCCGTTACAGGAACAGTGATACTCGTCTTTTGCCCCCCGATGGTTTCGGAAAACCGAAAACCACCATCGGTGATGATGAAATGGGCCCGCCCCCGATTAAAAAGTACCAAATCTAACAGATCGTCCCCGGTTTTCTCAAACGATTCTACCGCCGTATCTGGGGACGCGCCGGCGGGAGTAATATAGATAGCCCCCAAGTAGCGGAACATGATCTGAAGTCCGCTTCCCTGAGACGCCTGACCGCCAAAATCAACGGCCAACTGCTCCACCAAAATCCGGAAAGACCGTTCCTGGACGAGGTCCGTCCCGCCGTTCCACTTCACCCGGAGGGACTGAACCGAATGGGGGGCCAAGACGATCCGTGAGGGATAAACCACAAAAAGATGGTCCGCCGGAACCCGCGCCTCGGCCCCTTCCCGGTCCATGGTCCGCTCAAAGAGGGAAATACGGAGAGCCACAGGCTCCTCGCCTTCGTTCTTCAGCAGAAAGCTCCCCGTGGCACCCCGGCCTTCGGGAGATAGACTCATACTGATGGGCTCAAAAGAGAAGGGGTAAAGGGCCGCCGGAATAAGCAGCAGCATAAGAAACACCGGTACCATTTTCATTGGCTTGTTCATGGAATTCTCCTCAGTTACAGTATCGCTGTTCCGCTGGTAAAAAGAAAGGACCGGCCCTGAAGACCGGCCCCTGGATCAATTGACTTCGCCCCGCTCCTTCACCTTACTTGGCAGCGATGGTGAATGTGAGAATACCTTCTCAAGGATAACGTCTGGGCTTCGGCCTACACCGCGACGAGCTATTATCTCAACGATTTCA
>CAYYNJ010000229.1:0-887 GCA_964472775.1 uncultured Spirochaetaceae bacterium | reverse complement strand
AGCGATGGTGAATGTGAGGATGTCGGTGTCGGTTCCCTCGTAGGGAAAGTCGCTGGCACCGTTGTAACTCTCCGCCACGGTTTTGGCTGAACCCAAAGCATCGGTCTTGCCGGAAACATCGGAAATAACCGCCGCTCCATTGGTCAGGGTCACTGCAGTCCCACCGTAGGTGATACTGTATTCCAGACTGGATTCAACCGCCGGGTCGGTATGGGAAAAGTAAGCTTCCGCGGCGGAACCTGCCGCCGCATTGGCAGATTCGAGGGTCACTGTGTAGCCCGCTTTTTTATTACTCCGTTCCACCACGGTGGCCACGGCCACATTGCTGGCATCAAGGCTTAAATCCAGGGCGGATGCGCCTGCCTCGGGGGTAACGGTGATTTGCAGAATTCCCGGTACACTGCCCTGAAGGGTCAAGGTTCCCGATGTTTCCGCACCCGCCCAAGCCGCCGCTCCCGTTAAAAGAATGACCATCACCAAAACGCTTCTCAAAGTTCTTTTGTTTATTCTCAACATGCTATTGTTCATGGTAGCCTCCTGACTATATAAAGCAACTACCATGCCAAAATCTGATTGAGTATAAATGAATAGCTATCTCTTTTCAGGTTATAGAATTAAGATTTACTAGAAATTGAAGAGAACCTAGGCCGTGAAAAAACTCGCCCTCCAGGGCGAAGAGTATACCCCCAGGTCGAAGTTCAGTCCCCCGAACCCCGCAGGCCGAGGATTTCCAACCGTGACCGGAGCCGCCTTTCAGAAATATTCAGCCGGCGGGCCGCTTCGATTACTGCCGGATCCCAGCAGATGACCGCATCGGCCCCGGCGCCGGCGACCGTTTCCAGCAGCCGCTCCAGCTCATTCAACTCTCCATCGTAAACGATGGTATT
>CAYYNJ010000228.1:0-5364 GCA_964472775.1 uncultured Spirochaetaceae bacterium | reverse complement strand
CCGACCCTGTCGGTGGCCGATATCGTAAAGGGAATAAGGCTACCGGAAAGTCCGGCCGCACTGGGTAAAATTAAATCATAGAAATAAGTGCCGTCAAAGGAATCACCGCCGGAATTGAGGATAAGGGATGAGTGAGACACTGCGGTATTAAAAAGGTTGTTTATGACAATTTTATCTTGGAAAACCCCGGAATGTGAATCCACCAAATTGAAGGAAAAGCGAATGACATCATTCGGTTTTACAAAGAGGGGATTATGGGAACCGGTCAGCTGGGTAATCTGGATGTTGGAAAATACCGGGTCCGTTGCATCAGGGAGTATCCTAAAATTGGGGCGGGATTGGAATCCTTCACCATTTCTAATGATAAGGGTTACTTTTGCGTCATTAGTATAATCATCTAAAAGGTCTTGATAAACGCTGCCGGTAGGCAGCAATCGAAAATAGAAATAGGGGTTGGCCGTTGTAATGGTGTTTGTTATTTGGGTGCCACCATAGGAGAGAAGATCCTGTGCAAGACCGTTTGACCCATCATAGTCAAGCTCCACTGGGTCCATTGACAATCCCAATCCAGTTATCTGATAGGCAAAATATTCCACCGAAGGAATATCTTCACCAACCACATAGCCCATCACATAGAGCGGGACCGGGTTTAGAGGATCAGGATTGAAGTAAACGGGAATATCGGGATTAGTAGTTGGAAGAGATAGGGAATCAGCTACTGATACCGCCGAGGGGATAGTCACGTAAATCGCAGGACCCGATTCATCGGTTCCTACAATATATTTTTCTGATTTGACATGTCCATTATAGTCTTCTGACTCAAATTCCAGGATTATAGTACTACTCGTTCCCCAAGGAATCAAAATTCGAGAAGTGAAAATTCCCGTGTTTGTATCAAACGTGAAATCATCAGAGTAGTCTATTCCCGTATTAGCCGAAGAATAGATTCCCGTTTGTTCATCGTAAGAAGTTAAACCGCCGTCGGATAGGCTTAAATCAATTTCGCCGGACCAACTTCCCTGGCTCCAGGCTATCCGTTTTATTTCATTGTTTAAATCATCGTGAGAGACACTATTGCCTATATGTCCAGAAAACTTGAGATAGGAATCGATCTTAAACGTCTGAGTTTGTTCAAGGGTCCCATCACCGTCCTCATCTCTTTCAAGAATAAGATTATTAATGTAAGGGCCAGCACTTTCAAAAAGAGTTACCCGACGTACGGTTTCATTGTTATTGCCATCTACAACGGTAACATCCACCAAATTTATTCCTTGTTTTAAATTAGGTGTCACCGTGGAAAAGGCAAAAGAATAAGTATCATCATCAGGGTTATAGGTAACAGGATAGGTTTCTGAGCTCTGGGAATGAGAACCATCTCTATTCAGAATTACTTTCCCCTGTCGAATGGAATCCCCCACCACCTCAAACCCGATCGATTTAATCGAGCCGTCCCCCACCCCACGGGTGCGGGAATCTTCGGTGGCATAATCGACCACGGTGCCTTCAAAGGTGACCTCGGAATAGTAATATCCATTGTCGGAAGGGCTCTCCACGGTAATTACCGGGGGAATCTCATCCTCCACCGCTGTCACCAGGGCTTCATCAATGGGTTCGGGACATCCCGAGAGAAGGAGGACCGCCAAGGCGGCGGGAAAAAAACTAAACCGGGCCAAGGCCCGGCGGGTAAGGGTTGGTTTCATAGAGGTCTTCCTTCTCATAAATCTATTCCTCTTCGGCGAAACGGATTTCGCTGTAGGCACTCACATCGGAGGCCCGGCTTCCGCCGCTGCCGGCCAGGTAAGAGAACCGGGCCGCCATTTCCGGGTTAATCCGGGTCAGCTTCTCCGAGTATTCGGCGGATTTCTCGTAATTTTCTATTTCGTAGTAGCACCGGGAAATATTCAGCAGCACCGTGGCGTAGGATTCGGTGGATTCCTTACCGCCTTGGATCATGGTCTCTTCCACCCCGTGGAGCATCCGGAGGGCGTTTTGGAATTCACCCTTCATGTAGTACACGTTACCCAGGTTGATCTTGGGGGCCAGGTAGTTGCGGTCCAGGGCCAGGGCATTATTAAAGGCCCGCTCGGCTAAAACATACTCGCCGAACTGGGCACAGACGATGCCGAGCTTGTTGTAGCTTCCCTTGTTCCCCTTTTCCTGGGCGGAGGCGGTAAAATCGGCCACCACAGTCTGCACCACCTTATCGATCTCGCCGGAAAAATCCGCCACAATCTGAGACTTATCGCCGTACTGCAGGCCCAGATCCCGTTCCCTCAACCCCACGGGCCGGAAGGTTTCCTGGGCTTTACGGGTAAAATAGATGTTCCGTTTTTCCGGATCGGTTACCGCTTCCCATTCATCCACTCCGATGCGCCAGGCGGTGGAAAAATCGGTATTACCGATCATGGTGATTTCCACGGGAACCCAAAGCTCGCCCTCGATGGGAAGGGTCATCCGTTTGTCGGGATGGATGAGCTGGTAGTCCCGGGCGGGGACCTTGGTATTAAAGGCGGCGTAGATGTGTCCGGGAACGGTGATGAAGGCGCTCTCCATACCCGCCGCTTCCAGAAGAGCGCTGTACAGGACCGTCAGGTCGTCGCAGTCGCCGGTACCTCGGACCAGGGTGTTCCGGGGAAGACTCACCGCATCCACGATGAGGGGATTCTCCTGGGCGGCGTCGAAGGGCGAGGTGGGGTCTAACTGATACAGTATTCCCAATTCCCCTAGGGCGTAGTAAATCTGCATGGCCGTCTGAACCTGGGCGCTGTATCCGGGTTTTACCGCATCCCGGTTGGCCTGACGGATGAAGGAGACGTAGTTTCTCAGGGCCGCGTCGGCGGGGGTGATGAAGGAAGCCACCTTGTTGTCGTCATTCCAGGTCATGGCTTCCTTGTCGTGCAGGTCGTAGGTGATGGAAACCGATTGGTTCGCCGTCCGGCCTTCCGAGTTATAGGTAACCTGAATCTCTCCGGTCAAGGGGGTGATGCCTTCGGTGAGGAACACATCCTGGTTAAAAAGGGCAAAGAGAGGGACTTCCCTTGTTTCTCCGGGCTCCAAGGAGGAAAGAGACGCCGCCTGGGTGGGACTGTCCATGAATCCGCCTTGGAAAAAAGAGATGATGACATCGGTTATGGAAAACTTTTCCACATTCCGGATGGTCACATAACCTACGGGATGATCGGCGTAGTAGCTCTGCATGGCCGCGAAGAGGGGGGGCATTTTAGCATCTTCAAACCGGATGCTGCGAATCTGGGCCTGGGGGGCATCGGGGTCTATACCGAGGCGGTAGCTGCCGGAGATACCCATTCCGAAGGTAAACCCGTCAAACCGAGTCAGGGGAGAGAGGGACTTGCTGTACCGGATTTGGGGTTTTAACTCAAGATTTAGATTATAAGAAAGGTTCAGCCCCACCCGGCCTTCCAGGGAAGCCAGGATCTCATAGGAGCTGCGGGTATCGGTGCTGTCTTCGATGAGCCCGTTGTAGAGCCCCATCCCCACCCCCAGGGCGGCTCCCCCTCCTATTTCAAATTCCTTGGAAACCTTATTCAGAAAATCCGCCCCCACCATGAGGTAGGGTTCTAAATGATCAAACTTTTGGTTTTCCACATCCGAAAGGGCGGCCCCCACATTGAGGAGCCCCAGCTTTAGGGTGGGCTGGAGCCGGGGCATCGCTTTGAGGGGGAGCCGGCCTGTCAGGGCCAGGTCGGTGAGGGTAAACTCTCCGCCGTAGTTGGTTCCCCCCAAGGCCATGGGGCTGAAGGAGGTATAGTCGAACCCGAACGAGAAGGGATACCGGTATTTGTTATTGAGGTTGACAGTCTGAACCACCACCTCTTCTTCCTGTATGAGCTGCGCATATAAAGGTAAAGCACAAATTCCGAGAATAGTGAGGATAATGGCGGTTTTGTTCAACATTTTTTACCCCTTCCGGCCTCGGCCGGAAAAAAAAACTTATCTTAATTAAAAAAATAACCCGGGTCTTTAAGTAAACAGACTCTCTTGGTACCTAATTTATCACAGTATAAAGAATTTCACAAATGAGAAAAGTTTTTATCGGTGAAAATAATTTTCAAAAATATATTCTATCAGTGTTACTTTTTTTTAGCAACAACACCCGAAATCTTCCTCCGAAGGGTTTGTTTTATTTCCATGCCAGAACCGTAAAGTCGTTCTGCAGGTAATCGTCGATCAATTCTACCCGGCGGCCCATTTTTTCCAGCCGGGTTTTGACGGCGGCGGGATCAAAATAGAAGTAACGGTCGTCCCGGCCGGGACTTTCATGGTGGAGCAGATTCACCACCAGCACCTCGCCGGCGTGGTTGTCCAGCACCGGCAGGGCGGCGTCAAAAAAGGCACCATTGTTCCCCAGGTTAAGGTTGAAGATCCCCGATGTAAACACCACGTCAAAAACATCTTGGCAGATAGAGCCGTCTCCGAAGAGGTCGCCGCAGATAAACCGTCCCCCGTCGTGGAGGCTTTGGGCTTTTTCGATCATCCCCGGCAGGATGTCCACCCCCGTATAATCCACGTCTATGCCCTTTTCGCTCAGCAGTCCGAAGAGGTCTCCGCAGCCGCAGCCCACATCAAGGACCGATCGACCCGAAAGATCCACCTGATTGATAAGAACCTCGAACCGGGCGACCTGGGCTTCCCGGCTCTCCCAGTCCAAAATTTGATGGGTTTCCTGATACTGTTTCAGCCGTGGATTGTAGTGCTTTTTGATTTTATCTGACGGTTTCATGGGGCCAAGTTAATCCGGCTAGTAAGATTTGTCAATCCGGGCCGGCAAATACCGCTGTTTACGATTGATTACCCTTTTATCCTTTAGTATCTTTGAGTAGAAACTTTACTTCAAGGTCAGGTACATCTTGTTAGAGCTGAAAAACAGTATGACGAAAAAGTTGGAGCCTTTGACACCCCGGGAAGAGGGGGTGGTTAAGATTTTTACCTGCGGTCCCTCCATCTACCGCAGGCCCCACATCGGTAACTACCGAACCTTTCTCTATGAGGACATTCTTGTTCGGTACTTGGAACTTGCGGGGTACCAGGTAAAACGGACCATTAACTTTACCGATGTGGAAGACAAAACCATCGAGGAAGCCCGGAAGAAAGAACGGGATCTTTACGACATCACCGAAGAGGCGGCCTCCTACTTTTACCGGGAAACCGAAGAGCTTCGGATCAAACTGCCCCCTGAGATTCCCTCTTCCTCTTCCAGCGTTCCCGAAGCGGTTAAAATCATCGAAACTTTGATGGAAAAGGGCCACGCCTACCGTCACGACGGGGACATCTTTTTCGATCCCCTCACCTTCCCGGGATTCGGAAAACTCTTCGGCCTGGACATGAGCCGCTGGCCTAAAAAAC
>CAYYNJ010000227.1:0-5388 GCA_964472775.1 uncultured Spirochaetaceae bacterium | reverse complement strand
TCCCATTTATCGTTCCTTCCCTGTTCGTTTAAAAGACCATTCCTAAAGGGTCCCTTTTTTTAGGGGCATCCCTTCCTTAGAAATCCAACCATACGATTGAATCCCTTTTAGTTACCTTAACGGCAACCGTTATTCGTTTCTGGATATAGCAGAAACGGCGTCGCTTTTTGCTGTAAAACCAACTCAAGGCGGACGTTCAAATTAACAATTCCCTTATATTTTGTCAACCCCATCAGAGGGCTGCAAAAAATAAAGTAGCCGTTAAAAGGCATCATGTCCGTGTTGCATAAACAATCGGTACGTTCGTTTTTCCGGTTTTTTGGAAGATTGTGAACAATCTCTTTCTACCGGGCGACGAGGATGACTATACCGAGAATCGATGGTGCGTGTCAATCCTGATAAGAGAAATAGTCCCAAAGCTTATGAATTTTTCTCTTGGGCCACAACCTCCCCTCTTTGACCAATTATTCGTTTAAATGGTAAAACAGCTATCATGGATACTAAAACCCTTCGATCCGATGTTCTGCTGCTTCTCACTTCGGCCATCTGGGGTTTTGCCTTCGTGGCACAGCTGAAGGGCATGGAATTCCTAGGCCCTTACCTTTATAACGGCATCCGATTTCTTATCGGGTCGTTATCGCTTATACCCATCATCATTTTGCTTAAGAAAAAAGGTGCCGTCCCTGTAAAGGCCGAGGCCGCTGAGAAGAAAAATCTTCCGCTCCTCCCCGGCCTGGCGGCTGGAGTAATTCTATTCGCCGGTGCTTCGCTGCAGCAGGTGGGACTCCAGTTTACCACCGCCGGGAAAGCGGGATTCATCACCGGTCTTTACGTCGTTCTTGTACCCATCATGGGGATTTTACTTAAAACGAATACGGGAAAAGCCACCTGGTTTGGCGCCTTTCTTGCCGCTTCAGGCCTATACCTGATCACCGTTACCGGACGGTTGCAGATAGGAAAGGGTGATCTTTTGGTCTTGGCAAGTTCATTCTTCTTCGCCGCCCACGTTTTAACCATCGATCGTTTTGCCAAAAGATACAACACCCTGGTCCTCTCCTCTATGCAATTCGCCGTATGCGGGGCTTTGAGTATTCTTGTGGCTCTGCGTATTGAGACTCTGGACATCCATGCCGTTGGCCATGCGTTAATTCCCATCCTCTACGGAGGCCTGGGGTCGGTAGGGACCGCTTACACCCTGCAGGTGGTGGCGCAGAAAAACGCCCCTCCATCGCATTCGGCCATCATCATGAGCCTGGAAAGTGTCTTTGCCCTGCTGGGGGGAATTCTTTTTCTGGCGGAAGGGATGACCCTGCGGGGATATTTCGGCTGTGCCCTCATGTTGTCGGGTATGTTTGCCAGTCAATGGGATGTCATTTTTCGCAAAAGAACGGTGAAGACTAAGAAACTCCGGACTGAAAAAGTCTGACCCCGTATCGTTTTTAAACCCATTCTTTACCGGAGAAGTTCCGCTCGCTGTATTTACTCCCCTTCTTTATTACTTTTACCTCTCTCACCTTCCCAAGCCTTGCCATCCTGGCCGGCCTGGGCCTATATTTATCCAAGCCATGGAAGCCATACCCCTTTTTGATGCACATCTACACAGGGTCCACGCCCCCTTGACCGAATACCCTACCGACTGGACCTATCTTTCCTGCGCCGCCGGGCCCCAAGACTGGACTGCCGTCATAGAGGATCGGCAAAACACGGTACGCCCCTTCTTGGGAATCCATCCCGAAAACATCAAGGCGGCGGAAGAACCTGGGCAGCTGGAGAAGCTGGAACAGCTGCTTTCTGACAACCCCGATATGGGGGTGGGTGAAGTCGGTTTGGATCGCCGTTACTACCGCCGGCTGCCCAGGCAGAATCAAGAGGCACTCCTGCAGGCTCAGTTAGTATGGGCGGTACAGTCCGGCCGCCCGGTTATTCTCCACCAAGTCCATGCGCTGGGCGCCTTATTAGAACAGTTGGGCCGATTGCCCGACCAGGTTCCCATGCTGCTCCACGGATTCTGCGGGAATAGTGATCAAGCCCGCCAGATATCATCCCAGGGACTGTACGTATCCCTGGGCCCCGGCCCCCATTGGAACACCGAGCCGTTTATAAAGGCGCTGAAACTGATTCCGAAAAACAGGATCCTTTTAGAAACAGACTGGCCCTATGTCAAAACTATATCACCCAAGGGATACCGCCAAATCATGGAAGACCATTACAGTCAGGCTTCCCTCATCACAGGAATTGACAGAGAAGAATTAATCCGTATAGTACACACCAATGGAAAGGTTTTTACGGATCGATCGGCTGATCGGCAGGGAAAGACGTGAACTTCTTCACAAAAAAAAGGTTACCGTAGTCGGCGTGGGCGCTGTGGGCAGTTATGCCGTAGAAGCCCTGGCCCGAAGCGGAGTGGGTACGTTAAACCTAATTGATTTTGACAGAGTGGAAATTACCAACCTGAACCGGCAGCTCATAGCCCTCGAATCAACCCTGGGGCAGTTAAAAGTAGATGCGGCCAGGCACCGCATCTCCGATATCAACCCGCATTGCCGGGTAAAAACCTGGCCCCTTTTTGTTAATCCGGACAATTTGGAGAGTCTTTTCTCAGATTCACCGGACGTGGTGGTGGATGCCATCGATTCCCTGGATTCTAAAGTAGCCATGCTGGAATACCTTTGGAAACACCACATCCCCGTGGTATCATCCATGGGGGCAGCCCTGAGAACCGATCCAGAAAAACTCACCCGGGGAGACCTGATGAAAACCCACGGATGCCCCCTGGCTAAACAAGTGAGGCTTAGATTGAGGCGGTTGGGGGTGGGGCCGGGCATAACCGCCGTATACTCCACAGAAAAAGTTGATTTCGCCCTCCAAGCTGAAGTTGAAATTCCGGGAAAGACAGCTCCCCCATCTTCCCGGGGGATCCTGGGAAGCTTGCCTACCTTAACAGGTATGTTCGGTCTCTTTGTGGCCAACGAGGTTATCGACGCCCTGTTGGGGGGAATTTCTCCCGGGGTTAAACGGTAAACCTTTCGAAATTCTTCCGCAGGTCGCTGACAATATGGCTCAGGTTGACGGAGAAGTCGACCATACGCTGTACCGCCGACACTATCTCCCGAGCACCCCCGTCTACCTCTTCCATCCCCGCAGTCACTCCTGTGGAGATTTCTTTCATTCGGGCTGAAGCAGCGACAATGCCCTGGGCCTTCATTTTAATGTCGGAAGAACCGGTTCTTATAGCCACGGTGACCCTGTTAATTTCTTCAGAAGCGTCAAGAACCTGCTTACCCCCGGTGTTCAATTCAGAAATGGATTGCTCTATTTCAGAAAAAGCATGGATAGTATCCTGAATCTCACTGCTGATCCGGTCAAAGCCTTCAGACAGCTTAACGGCATTTTCACTGGTAGAGACCACCGATTGGGATACTTCTTGTATGACCTTAGCAATAGTGGAAGAACTTGTGGCGGTAGATTCGGCTAGTTTTCTTATCTCTTCTGCCACCACGGCAAAACCTTTTCCGCTCTCTCCGGCATGGGCGGCCTCGATGGCAGCGTTCATGGAAAGCAGGTTTGTCTGAGAGGCAATATCATTAATCGTATCCGCCAGCTCCTGTACTGCACCAATATGGGAAAGCAACTGGTGTAGGGCGTTATTGGTATCGTCCAGAGAAACCTGGCCCTGATCGGTCACATCTCCCAGCACCCTGATAGATTCCTGCTTGCCCTTGGTAATTTTTCCAACACTTTCTAAACTGGCAATCATCTCGGTGATGGCGGCGGTGGATTGTTCGACCATGGCGGCTTGGTTTATGATCTGCTGGTCAACATCTTCCACGTTCTGTCCCATCTGCTCAAGATTCCCCACATTCTGACCAATCTGATCATCCAGATCATTCATCTGGTCTTTCATGGAACCGATATTTGCAGATATTTCTTCTACCGCTGCCGATGTCTCTTCGGTAGAGGAGACCACGTCATCTTTTACATCCTCGGTTTTCTGAAGGCCCTCCAAAATATCCACCACCAGGAGCCTCAACTTATCGGCAAAACCATTAAAACTCCTCTGGAGGACTCCTATCTCATCCTTTGATGTCTCATCGAGTCGGCGGGTCAAGTCGGCTTCGCCAGATGTGAGAGTTTCGAGGCCGAAGGAGGTCACCCTCAAAGGACGGATAATGGTGATCCTGGTAAAAATATATCCGAATAATAAGAAGGCGATAAAAATGATTCCCACCACCAAAATGGGGGGTAAAACCGCCTGGGAGACTTCTTCGGCCACCACACTTTTGGGTTGCACCAGAAAAAAGCCCCAGGGAGTTCCTTCAACGGCAACAGACTGGATCATGCTCAGGCCTGAACGCCCCATGTTCCCTTCAAAGTAGAATTCGGAGTCGGTTCGCACCTTCTCACCCAAAGCCCGGGCTTCCTCCTGGGTGTAGCCGAATGACGAAATCAACATGGTAAGGTTCAGTGGACTTTGAGGATCCATCAAGCCCGATTCTTCCCGCCATAAAATGACTCCCGATTCTCGGGAATAAAGAACAATCTTCACTCCGTATACATCCATCTGCCGTTCATAGAACTCAATCAGCTCACCGAGGTTATAATCTAAGGCGGCGACCCCCACGACCCGGCCATCATCGGCGATAGCATGGGAAATAGTAATGGTCAGACTTGAATCGGCGCCCTCCTCGGCGGTAATATAGGGCTCGGTTATATAAAAACTATTATCCCTGACGAGAGAACCAAGCATTCCGACCTGGCTGTCCCTTCCCTTTACTCCCCCGAATCCCGTGAAGGCAGAGACAGCGCCGGTGTACCAATCTCTCCGGCGAGCATCATAGGTATCAGGGAGTCCCGGTTCCCGTTCCGCCACGATTCCCCGGGATTTTTCTGAAGCCACATAAAGAAGGTCCACTGGTTCATCGGCTGAAAGCCCCTTCAAGACACCCTGAAGTTCACTGTAGTTTGCCGCCTCCCGGAGGGTCGCATAATCCAGCGAATCGGGAAGGTTGAGTGCCAGGCCGCGCGTTAAAGAAAGAGAAGCGGTTCCCTTTAGAATCTGCATTTTCTGAGCAATGGGAATAGTGGTGGAATCTTTCAAGGAGGTCCCCAAAAGGCTGAGGGCAAGGCTCTTCTCCTCAAAAATTTTGGCGTACTGATTGCGGTAGAGGCTTACCGAAACGGTGGCAAACAAAAGTACGGGAATCAGTAAGTTCAACACGAAAGATTTTGCTTTTACCGTCATTTATTTCTCCTCCTTAACAATCATAACGTCAACCCCGAGAAAACGCAAAAAAAAGGAGCCTCCCGAGGGAAACTCCTTTTTGCTGTCCTGTAAGGACTTAAGGATGGGCGACAATGGATTCGAACCATCGACCCCTTGCGTGTCGA
>CAYYNJ010000226.1:3439-5401 GCA_964472775.1 uncultured Spirochaetaceae bacterium | reverse complement strand
TAAAAATTAGATTGAAAAGAATGGGTGCAAAGAATCTTTCGCCAGGGTGGTTCCTCCCATCAGTTCCACCACGCAGTCCACCCGGGAATCCTGAAGTACCGTTTCCAGATTCTTTTCGAAGAGGGCCGGATCCAGCCCCAGGGCTTCGGCGGTCTTATAGGTACGGCTCACCACGTAGAGGAGTTCAACCTTTTTACCGCTTCGGTCGGCCAGCAGTGAGGCATCCCGGGTGAGGATCTGGGCGGCGGCCCCCCCTACGGTTCCGCATCCTATCAAGGCAACTCCAAAGGCTCTCTCTTCGTTCATGGGTATCTCCGTGCGGGATCTTTTCTTCCCGTCTGACTGTTAAGGGTGGTATAAAACCGGCGGTTCCGGCTTTTTACAGCCCCATCCTAGGCAAACCGCCGGGCCTTGTCAACAGATTCCGGGGATGCTCAGAAAATCCCATTTTGATGAAGGTAAACCCCAGACAAAACGAAGATTCTCGAGGATAGGCACCTGGGCTCAGGTAAAATCGCCATGCTGCGGCGGAGCGGGGAGAGAGAAATTTTCTTTTCCCGCCGGGGGGAAAACTCTATTATACTTAAATCGAGGAGGAAAGATGGATACGAAAACACCGAGCCGGGACGAGGCCCTGGCTCTTTTCAAGAAATTCAACCAAAGCGACAGTCTGCTGAAACACGCCCTGGCGGTGGAAGCGGTGATGAAGTATATGGCCCGGCAGCGGGGGGAAGACGAAGAAACCTGGGGCATCATCGGCCTGGTTCACGACATCGATTATGAAATGTACCCCCAGGAGCACTGCGTCAAGGCCCGGGAGATTCTCTCCCAGGCCGGGTGGCCCGAAGAATGGATTCGTGCGGTGGTCAGCCATGGATGGGGTATCTGCAGCGACGAGGAGCCCCTCTCAGAGATGGAGAAGGTTCTCTATGCGGTGGATGAGCTGACGGGGCTGGTGAATACCACCGCCTTGGTTCGCCCCAGCCGCAGCGTCCTGGATTTGACCGCCAAATCGGTGAAAAAGAAGTGGAAAGACAAGAGGTTCGCCGCCGGGGTCGACCGGGGGGTGATAGAAAAAGGGGCGGAGCGGCTGAACCGGGACCTGACGGACCTTATTACCGATACCATCATGGGAATGAGGGAGGCATCGGACGCTTTAGATTTGACCGGTTCTCCCCAGGGGGGGGAATCATGAAAATCCTGGTAGATTTAAAATACAACAGCAATATTGAAAAGAAAGTGAGGGCGGTACGGAAGAAACATCCCCAGGTGGAGGTTTACACCGATGTGGACCGAGCCCCCCTGGCGGATATAGAGCTTTTTCTGGGAGGTTTGATTCCCCCGGAGGTGCTGGAGGAGTCCCGGAGCCTCAAAATGATTCTGGTGGCTTTCACCGGGGTCAACCATCTGCCCCTGGGGCTGCTCCGTGACCGGGGCATCCGGGTGGTAAATACCCATGCTAACAGCTTCTATGTGGCCGAGCATGCCGTGGGGATGCTTCTTTCCCTGATGGGCCGCATCACCGAGTACCACTGGGACTTGAAGCAGGAGAGGTGGCACGGATTCTGGATCGGAGCGGGTCTGGAGGACGGATGGACCTCCCTGAGGGGAAAATCCGTGGCGGTTTTAGGTACCGGAGGTATCGGTATCGAGTGCGCCCGCCTGCTGAAACCCTTCGGCGGCGATCTCCTGGGGTACCGCCGCACCCCCGGTGAACTGCCGCCGTTTGACCGTATCTCCACGGATATCGACGAGGTGATCGATCAGGCGGAGGTGGTTATCGTTACCCTTCCCCTGACTTCGGATACCCGGGGATTGATAAACGCCGAGCGGCTTTCCCGGATGGAAGGGAAAATCCTGGTCAACGTGGGCCGGGGGCCCGTGGTGGAAGAAGAGGCCCTCTACAAGGCCCTCTCCGAAGGAATCCTGGCCGGGGCGGCCCTGGATACCTGGTACACCTAT
>CAYYNJ010000226.1:2611-3429 GCA_964472775.1 uncultured Spirochaetaceae bacterium | reverse complement strand
CCCCTTCCCGGTTTCCCATCCACCAAATGAAGAATGTGCTGCTTTCACCTCATGTGGGCGGCTTCACCGAGGAGGCGCTCCAAGCCAACATCGACGACAGTTTCGAGAACCTGGACCTCTACCTTTCGGGGAAGCCCCTGGATAACGAGGTATCCCTGGACGAGGAATACTAAGGGGGACTTTAGCAGACCCCGCCGTATTTGCTGAAGTCGAACCAAACATCGGGGTAACGGGTTTCGGGGCAGCTCCCCGGTTCATAGGTGAACAGGTCTCCCTTGTCCAGTGCCGGTTCCAGAACCTTCCAGCACGTCTCGGTTTCCTGGGCGCTGACAAAGAGGGTTCGGTCCCCCTCCAGGGCATCCATGAGAAGTTTCTGGTACGCCTCGGGAATTTCTTCGCCGAAAGCTTCATGGTAGCAGAAGGTCATATTAGTGGTGGTGATGGATGTTTCCATCCCCGGGATTTTGCTGGCCAGTTCGAGGATGATCCCCGCCGAGGGTTGTACCTTGATGATAATCCTGTTGGGAACCACCTCTCCCTTGGTGTTGAAAAGAATCCTCGGAAGCGGTTTGAACTTAACTCCTATCTCGGTCCCCTGCCGGTCCGTGGCTTTGCCGGTACGGATGTAGATGGGCACCTCGGCCCAGCGGTTGTTGTCGATCCGCAGCTTCATCTCCACGTAGGTTTCGGTGTCTGAATCGGGCCGGATCCCCGGTTCTTCCCGGTATCCCCGGTATTGTCCCCGGCGGACTTCATCCACCTTCTTAGCCCGGTGTTTTTATTGTTTGCTGTGGGTTTGCGCCTCATGTGCGGTATAC
>CAYYNJ010000226.1:0-2601 GCA_964472775.1 uncultured Spirochaetaceae bacterium | reverse complement strand
ATTTCAGGATATTCATTTTCTGGTTACGAATGTCCTCGGCGTCGGTGCTGACCGGCGGTTCCATGGTGGTCAGGCAGAGGAGCTGGAACAGGTGGTTCTGTACCATATCCCTCAGGCTGCCCGCCCGGTCGTAGTACTGTCCCCGGTCTTCCACTCCTAGCTCTTCAAAGGCGTTTATCTGGATCGACTCTATGTAGCGGTTGTTCCAGGCCGGTTCAAACAGGGCGTTGGCGAAGCGGAAAACCAACAAGTTCTGCACCGCCTCCTTGGCCAGGTAATGGTCGCTCCGGAAAATCTGGGTTTCGTCGTAGTGGACCGTTAATTCCTGGTTCAGTTCCCGGGCGGTTTCCAGGTTTCGGCCGAAGGGCTTTTCTATGATCAGCAGGGTTTCTTCGCCGAACCCGGCCCGGGCGATCTGCTCCGCCGTGGCGGCATAGGTTTCGGGGGGCAGGGCCAGAAAGACGATGATGCGGCGGAAATCGCCCCGGGAGAGAATGAATTCCTTAAGGCCCGCCAGTCCCTGGTGATAAAAGAGGTTTTCCCTGAACCCTCCGGAGAGGTCGAAACGGCGGCGGAAGTCTTCGTGGGATATGGCCCTTCGGCCCGAGCCGACGATGATCGACTGGGGAGAGAGCTTACCCTGAACAAAGAGGGTGTTCAGGGCGGGAAGAAGTTTTCGTTTGGAAAGGTCCCCGGTGGCTCCGAGGATGACGATGGCCTTAGCCTCGCCTTGGGTGTTCTGCTTCATTTTTTCAGCTCCTTGAGAAGTCCGCTCTGCAGGTAAACCAGGCTGTTTTTCCTTTTTTCCAGAATTTTCACCAGGGGGATTTCCCGGTTTTGTTCAAAAACCTGTTTAACCGCCCAGAGTTTGTATTCCCCGGAGATGATGACCACCACGTGATGGGCTTTGATGATCACCTCCGGGGAGAGGGAAATCCGCCGGGTCGGGGGTACCGGGCTCACGGTCTCGATAACCGCGGAATTTTCTTCATCCCAGTAGGCCCCTCCGGGGAAGAGGCTGGCGGTGTGGCCGTCCTCACCCATCCCCAGGAAAATCACGTCAAAGACGGGAAAGAATCCCAGAAAGTAGGAGTTGATCACCGAATCGTATCCGTCCGCCGAAACGGGATAATGGCCCACATCCTGGGCCCGTTTGACCGGAACCAGGAATGATTCGTAGGCCCTCCGCCAGTTGGAAGCGGGATCCTTCAGGGGAACCATTCTTTCATCGGCGGGGAAGAACCGGGAGTCCGTACAGTCGGGCTTCAATTCTGCCCAGAGGGGAAAAAGATCCGCATAGGTGGATCCTCCGGAGAGGGCGATGTTACCGGTCTCTAAATAAGGCAGGGTCTCCCGGGCGACTTCCTGCAGGGAATCGAAGGGGCGAAGATCCCCCTGGTACGGCCATGGGTACGACATAAGGTCCTCCTGGTTATAAATATAGAAGATACCACCCCGGGGAAACAAGTTTTTCTGCGCAACTCTTCATTTTGTCCGGCAGATCATGAAGAAATCCGGCGGAATTTCCCTCACGGCTCCCACCCTTTTCGCCCGACGCCGTTTTTGGTATAATGCCGCCGGAGGCATAAGTGAAGGCACGGGTACTCATTATCTAAGACGAACAGGAGATCGGGGATCTCATCTCTCTCTATCTGAGAAAGGATGGAATATCCAACGATCTGGTGGAAACCGCCGAGGCGGGCCTGGAAAAACTGGCCGCCGAAACCTATGACCTTTTGGTTTTGGATATCAACCTTCCCGGTATGGACGGGTTTGAAGCGCTGGGGGAGATCCGCCGGCTGTCCAAGGCTCCCATCATCATTGTCTCCGCCCGGGAGTCCGATGAAGATAAGATTCTGGGGCTGGGGCTGGGGGCGGATGATTTTGTGACCAAGCCTTTCTCTCCCAAGGTCTTGGTGGCCCGGGTCCGGGCCAACCTGCGGCGTTTTCAGGAGGGAGACCAGTCCCGGCGGGAGGGGATTATCACCTTTGGTGATTTCTCCCTGGATGTGGACGGCTACCTTCTCAAGCGGGCGGGCCGGAGGATCCCTATTCCTCCCCGGGAATTCGACCTGCTGGTTTTTCTCATGAATAACCGGGGCAACACCATGACTCCCGAAGAGATCTACCGCACCGTCTGGGGCAATAAGTACGGCGACGTTTCCACCGTGGCGGTGCACATCCAGCGGCTGCGGAAGCGTAGAGAAGAAAACCCGTCGGACCCCCTCTATATCCAAACCGTTCACGGTTTCGGCTATCGCTTCAGCGACGATTAGGTGACCCGGTTTCGGGAAATCCCCCGGATCGCCGGAAAGGAGCCGCGGAAAAGGTGAGGCTGAAATGAAGTATCAACGAAAGCTCATCCTCTACTCATTCCTCTTCGTGGCCTTCCCCGGGGCGGTTCTGCTCCTGGGCGTCACGGTTCTAACCATGGAAGTCTACACGCCGAAAGACCGGACCATGATCTCCATTCTCATCTTTCTCGCCATCATGGTGGCGGTCTGCACCTACCTGATTTTCCGGTTTGACCGGCAGGCGGGCCTTTTAGAGAAGGCAGCCCGGCGAATCGCCGAGGGTGACCTGGATTATGTTTTAGAAATT
>CAYYNJ010000225.1:0-5409 GCA_964472775.1 uncultured Spirochaetaceae bacterium | reverse complement strand
CCGCCCCTTACCCCCTCCACATCCACAAGCACTCCCCCGGGCGGCTGCTCCCAGCCGAAATCCTATACTTCGATTCCGAAGACCGACCTCACCACAAAACCCACGCCGAAACTGATGGCCGCCACCCCCAGGCTGAGGAGGGCCATCTCCCAGAACCGCCGCCGAAAGCTGAGATCCTTGGCCACCGAGATGTAGTAGTTAAAAAAGAAAATGATCGCCACCGCGATGGCCAGGGTAAGCCCCAGGGCCAGAAGGCCGCTGGAAACCAGGAGGTAGGGCAGAATCAGGGCCGCCACGGTAAAAACGTAGGCGATCCCCGTATAGACCGCCGATTTAATCGCCTTGCCCCGGTCGGTTTTCTCGGCGGTGGAACTCAAATACTCACTGGCCGCCATGGACATGCTGGCGGCGATGCCGGTGATGAGCCCCGCCGCGGCGGTGAGCCGGGTGTTCTGGAGGGCGAAGGTCAGCCCCGCCAGGGCTCCGGTCAGCTCCACCAGGGCGTCGTTGAGCCCCAGGACGATGGATCCCATGTACTCAAGCTTTTCTTCGTTGAGCATGTTCAGAAGTTCTTCTTCGTGGGCATCTTCCTCCGATGAGATCTGCGCCGCTTCGGGAACGTAGGAGGAAAGACCCCGGTAGGCTTCCTCCGCCGCCTCTTCCCCCTTCTCCATCAGCTTCACCCCGAAGGTGAGACCCAGGGTACGGGCGATGAGGGTAAAAACAAAAACCTTGAAGCGGCTGGGCCGGGGATCCTTCCCGGTGTACCGGGCCAGGATCCGGGCGTGGTTCTGCTCTTCCGCGGCGATCTTTTCCAGAATCTTACGATTCTCAGGATCTTTCTGCCGCTTTGCCAGGCGCCGGTAGATTTCGTATTCGGTTACTTCATTCTTCTGAAACTCGATGAGGGTTTTTATCACATCTTGGGGTAATTGTTTTTCTTCCATAACTAGGATAGTAACTATTTCCAAAGTTTTCCGCAACGGCCCGGAGCTGAAACTCTCAATTGGGAGGTGCCTGTCCTCAGGGCTGCCGCCGCTTTAGTTGCCAAGAACAACGAAATTCGATAAAATCAGCCCCATGCACAGATTATCCTATAAACTTTTATTTCTGTTCACCGTCCTGGCCACCCTGGGGGGACTGGCCACCCTGATGCCCCGGGAGGCGGCATCGTGGCCCAACATTCTGGGATACTCGTCCCTCTGCACCTTCGCCCCGGCGGCCACGTTTTTCTGCTTTTTCCTGGCCGGATTGTCCTGTTTTATCCGGTCTGTTTTTATCAAGGATCAGTCGGGAACCCCGCAGAAACGGTTTAAAAAGCACCGCCGATCCCTGATTCCCCTTACCCTGGTTCTGATTCTGGCCCTGGGATTCACCGGGGGATTTTTGAAGGTCAAAAGCCAGTACACCAGCACCAACGACGCCGTCACGGCGGCTTCCGAAGAAGGAGATTACTAATATGGGTAAAAGAGAAAGTATCGATAATTTTTTCAAAAGCGGCAGCTACGCCGTGGTGGGAGTTTCCCGGAACAAGAACAAATTCGGCTCGGTGATCTACCGGGAGATGAAGAAGGCGGGAGAGAAGGTTTTCGCCGTGAATCCCCGGATGGAGAACTTCGAAGAAGACCGCTGCTACGCCGACCTGGGCTCCCTGACGGAGAAACCCGGGGGGGTGATCGTTTCGGTAAAACCGGAAATGGCCCGGGAGGTGGCGGAACAGGCCTGGTCGGCGGGGCTGACCAACATCTGGTTCCAGCAGGGCTCCCAGTCCGACGAAGCGGCGGCGTTCTGCCGGGAGAAGGGGATGAACTGCGTCACCGGAGAGTGCCTCTTCATGTATCACGAGCCGGTTCAGTCTATTCACAAATTTCACCGGGGGGTGGCGAAACTCTTCGGCAAGTACCACCGGCAGTGAATCCAATTTTGGCGGTTTTTAAATGACTAAACCGGAAAGTAGTGTAATAGAAACATTTTTTTCCGGGTTGAAGCAGGGGCAAGCCCCGCATCGAAGATCTGTATCATATCTATTTACCTTGATTTCCCTGCTTTTCCACATTATTATATACATAAAGATAGCTATGATTATAGAGGTGATTTCATGAAAACGATCCAGATGACATTGGACGAAGAGTTAATCGCCGAGGTGGACAGAGAGGTTAAAAGGCTTGGAACCACCAGGTCTGCCTTAACCCGTGAAGCCCTGAGGGCCATTCTGGATAAGTATCACGAAATGGAACTTGAGAAAAAGCAGGTCACCGGATATGTGCGAAAGCCGGTGAAGCCCGGGGAGTTTTCCCACTGGGAAGACGAACAGGTTTGGGTGGATTGAGATAGCAGATGAAACAGGGAGAAATAAGGTGGTACCGTTTCCAGAATCCCGATAAGAAAAGACCCGTTCTGATTCTCACCAGAACATCCATTATTGAGCATCTGAACGAAGTGACCATAGCACCTATCACCGCTACCGTAAGGGATATTCCCACGGAACTTTTTTTATCCACCGAAGACGATATGCCCCGGGATTGCGCCGTCAACTTTGACCATATCCAGACTGTAGCCAAGGATAAAATCGGCCCGGTGATAACCACCCTTTCCCCATCTGCCATGGAGGATGTGAGGGCGGCGGTGCTTTTTGCCTTTGGACTGGGGTGAGATTTACGGCGAGCCGGGCCGGTTTTCCATTGGAATGGCTCTGTCCCCGGGCCTGAGGCCCGGGGGGGTTATTCCGCCGCCGGAATGGTTCTGGTGGTAACCAGGCTCACCCCGGTGTCACGGTAATTCTCGATCAACCGGCTCCCGTGTTCTACGGGGGCATTTATTTTCATGGCGTAGAGCTCTTCCAACAAGGATGGTATCAGTTCCTTCAAAAGAGCCCCGTCGGTTTTCACCGGCACCCGGCCCACCACGCCGCCGGACAGGGCCACCGTGGCGGTGACCACCCGCTTGGGAGACAGCACCTCTTCCCGGCCGTAGACCACCCCCCGGGGGCACCGGTTCCCCTCCACCTTCACATCCTCCCCTCCCAGGGGCGTCACCGTCAAATGACATCCCAGGGGGCAGGAAATACAGATCATCTCCCGGGCATTTTCACTCATCATTCATCCTCCCCCGCCGCTAGGGCAATCTCCAGCCGGCCTTCTGCCTGGTCCGGAATGTCCAGTTCCCCCGGTTTCAGGGAGAATCCGATCATTTCCGAAGGCTGCACGTGTTTCAGCTTTTTCGTCTTCACCACCCGGCCGTCCAGAAGAACCTGAAGCTCCGCCCGGTTCTTCACCACCAGGGAGCGTAGATAGAAGTGGTTCTCCGCCGCCGGGTCGTACCGGTTGGGCACCACGTATTTCACGTTCCGCCCCGCCCCGGAGGGATACTGGGGTCCTCCGGTCTTTCCCTCCAGATAATCGGCTGCATACTCGCCGCACCGGGCCGACTCTGCGGTGACGTAATCCACCAGGTCGTGGACGTGGAGGGCGTTGCCGCAGGCGAACACCCCGGACACCCCGGTCATGAGCCGGGAATCCACCAGGGCGCCCCCGGTTTCGGGATTCAGGGTCACCCCGATCTTCTTGGCCACCTCGTTATCCGGCACCAGGCCCACCGATAGGAGCACCGTGTCGCATTCCACCCGGAAGCTCTGCTTCTCATCGGGAATTCCCTCCTCCAGGGGAGTGATAGTTACCGCCTCCACCCGGTCTTTCCCGTGAATCTCGCTGACGATGTGGGAAAGGTAGAGGGGAATGGAAAAATCGTTCAAACATTGAACAATGTTGCGGGTCAGCCCCGCCGGATAGGGCTGGATCTCCACCACCCCCATGACCCGGGCGCCCACCCAGCTCATCCGTCGGGCCATGATCAGGCCGATGTCGCCGGAGCCGACGATGACCACCTTTTCCCCGGGGATGTAACCTTCCACGTTCACCAGCCGTTGAGCCAACCCCGCGGTATACACTCCCGCCGGCCGGGTCCCGGGGGTGCCGATGTTGCCCCGGTTTCTCTCCCGGCAGCCCATGGCCAACACCACCGCCCGGACTTCCGCCCGGATCAGTCCGTGCTTTCCGCTGTAGCCGTAGAGAAGCTTTTTCTCTTCCTCCGCCTCCACCTGCATCACCGTGGTGTTCAGATAGACCTTGATGGGAAGGGTTTTCAGCTCCGCTTCATACCGCTCGGCGTATTCGGGGCCCGTAAGCTCTTCCTTAAAATGATGGAGACCGAAGCCGTTGTGGATGCACTGCAAAAGGATTCCCCCCAGCACCTCCTCCCGTTCGAAAACCACCACCGTTTTACCCCGGCGGGCCAGGGAGACCGCCGCGGCCATGCCCGCGGACCCTCCGCCGATGACGGCGGCGTCGTATCTTTCCTGCTTCATTACCGTTCCTCCCCGCTCTTTCCCGGTCCCGCCAGGGTTCTTTTCAACAGATAGCTTCCTCCGCCCCGTTTGGTAATCTCTTCCAGGGCCATCCCGGTCTCCCTCTGCAGGATCTTGAGGATCCGGTAGGTGCAGAAGCCCCCCTGACACCGGCCCATCTGGGCCCGGGTGTAGAACTTGATACCGTCCAGGGTATCGTGGCCCGCCCGGATGGCCGCCACTATCTCCGCTTCGCTGATGCTCTCGCAGCGGCAGACGATCTCGCCGAAGGCGGGGTTCTCGGCAATCAGCCGGTCCGCCTCGGTGGGGGAAGCGGATCTGATCCGGGGCAGGGCTTGAATTTCCGGCTTCCACTCGGTCTTTTCCGCCAGCTTGAGCCCCGCCCTTTTTAATAGATCCTTGACATATTCCCCGATGGCAGGACTAGCGGTGAGGCCGGGGCTCTGAATCCCCGCCACCTGGATAAACTGCTGCGTCTTACCGGAGATGTCGATGTAAAAATCATCCCCCTCCAGGGCGGGCCGGAGCCCCACGAAGCTGGTGATGATATCCCGCTCGCTCACCGAAGGGACCAGCCGGCGGGCGGAATAAAAAATCTTCTCGAAGTTTTCCCGGGTGGTGGCGTAGTCTTCCTTGCCCTGGGCATCCTCGGCGGTGGGGCCCACCATGGTGGTTCCTTCCACCGTGGGAATCACCAGCATCCCCTTGGATACCGAGCCGGGAACGGGGAAAACCACCCGCCGGGTGTAGGCCTTGGCGTTCCGGTCCATCAGGTACTCTTCACCCTTCCGGGGGGTGATGGTGAACTCTTCCGCCCCGAAGAGGGCGGAAACCTTGTCGGCGTAGAGACCGGCGGCGTTGACCACGTAGGAGGCCCGGAGTTTCTCGCCCTTCTGGTTTACCAGCTCATGGGCACCGTCCCGGAAGGCCGCCCCGGACACTTCCCAGTTGGTCAGGAGGGTCACACCGTTTTTCTGAGCCGATTCCACCAGGGAAAAGACAAACCGGTAGGGTTCGATGATGCCGCCCCCGGGAGCGAACATACC
>CAYYNJ010000224.1:0-5446 GCA_964472775.1 uncultured Spirochaetaceae bacterium | reverse complement strand
GCCTCGATGGAAGCGGGATGGGCATCCAGATGATACTTGGGATCCAGTTTACCCGCCGCCACCAGCTCTTCGGTGAGGGCGGCGATGACGTCGCCGTTCTCACAGTGGGTCATGATCATGATGTTGTGTTTTGCCGCCACCTGCATGGCCTTATAGAGGGTGGTATCATCCACCATGAAGGCACCCTTATAGGCCTGGAAGGCCTTGAGGCTGCAGACACCTTCGTCCAGCAGTTTGGGAATCTCGTTGACCGATTCCATGGTGGGCTGGGTGATGGCCACGTGAAAGCCGTAGTCGATGACGGCGTTGCCTTCCGCTTTCTTCTTCCACATCTTTACGCCGTCCACCAGGGTTCCCCCGGGCTGCTGCAGGGCGAAGTCCACGTGGGTGGTGGTTCCGCCGAAGGCGGCGGCTTTCTGACCGGTAAAAAAATCATCCGCCGTGACGGTGCCGCCGAAGGGCATATCCAGGTGGGTGTGGGGATCGATTCCTCCGGGCATAAGAAGCTTGCCGGTGGCGTCGATAACCTCGTCCACCCCGTCGGCGGAGAGGTTGGCTCCGATGAGGGCGACCTTCTCTCCCTCGATAAGAACGTCGGCCTTGATGGTATCGCTGGCGGTTACCACCGTACCGTTTTTGATTAGGGTCTTCATGAAATACCTCCTGACACCGCTTCAAAACAGCGGTGTTATCATAAAAATTTCCAGGCCCCTAGTTTACCCTTTTCGGATAGTCAGCGCAAGTTTTTTCTCAATAAGGGGATTCTCTCTAATTTATGAATCCTTCAGAAGGGGGTTATTTGACCTGCTGAAGCACCTTGATGATGTAGAGTTCCAGGTACCGGATAAGAATTTCTTTCTTTTTAATTTTATCTAAGCCCTTGTTTTCACCGAGAAGACGGGCCATATTCCGGATCCGTTCTGCGTCGGGGGGACTCAGCAGCAGGCCCCGTTTGAGCTTACGGAGGTAATCGCGGGTCAGGGAGTTCACATCCTCCACCAGATTGGCCTTAGCCTGGGGGTCGTAGAGGGGATTCCAGGCATCGGCCATCTCTTCCAGGCTCTTGTCAAGATCCGATCCCTTGCCGGCAAAGGCTTCCTTGAGCTGGAATATCCTTTGTTTATAGGCCATTTTCTGCTGAAGCGCCGTCTTTCCCTGAAATTCTTCTACCTCGCTACCGCCGAAAACCTTGGCCTGGCCGTCCCGGGGGGAGGAGGAAGAAACGACGGTTTTCTTCTTCTTCCCCGATCCAAAGGCCTTCTTAAAAAAGATGATGAAACCGGACAGCACGGGAATCCCCCGCCAGAGAGGCAGGCCCCTTTTAGCCAGAGACAGCAGCTCTTTACGTTTCAGCCGCAGTATTTCATCCAAGGGAAAGAGGGTGTTGTGCTTGGCGTTGATATACCCCCTCACCTCCTCAGCCATGGGTGCCCGGGGATTTTGCTTTATCGCCAGATAGAGCAGATCGTAATTAAGAAGAACCTCCAACAGGGGGTCTTCCTTGCTGACCGCCTTTTCCAGTTCCGCCACGAAAACCTCATCGCTGTTCATCTCCGGAGACTCAAGGTAGTTTTTCAGCTGTTCTTCCCAACTGTCCAGCAGCTCTTTCCGATAGTGATCATGGGCATCGTTTACTTTTTTGTAGGTAAGCGGAACGATGATGTCCCTATGAAGGTAGAACTCCTTCTTCTCTCCCGTTCGCAGCCTGATGATCTCCGGCAGCAGCGCCTCTTCCTGGGGTTTGGTTTTCTGCTCCAGATAGGAAAGTAAATCTTCCTTGGAGAATTTATTGTTCATCAGGGCGGTCTTGCCGTCCTTGAACCCCATGATATCGTAGAGTGAATAGGCGTAGGGAGGCTTACGGATCCGGTCGCCCAAGCTGTTGAGGGCGGACACCCGCTCTTTTTCCCGATGCATCTTATCCCGGAAGAAGATATTGAAATAGCCGATCAGGTAGGCACACTGGCAAAACGTATGCTCCTGGGTCAGCTTGTCGGTTTTATCCTTGAGTTCTTTTATGATGAAGTTGCTCACCTGGGCCCAGAAGGGAAAGCTTACCTCTGAAGGATTCTTCACCTGCTCTGCCATCTGACTGGGAGAACTTTTAGCCTTGTTCAGGGTATCCAGGATGGACTGCTCCGACTGCTGCAGTACCGGCACGAGCTTTCGGAAAAGGTAGTTGGCGTTGTTTTTCGAGTTCAGGTAAACTTGAAGCCTCTGAAAACAGAGCAGCAGAAGACGGTTATTAAGGATCGGGCCGGTGATGAGGATATCCTTGATATCTTCGGGGAATTTAATGCGGATATAGGATAAATCAGAAAGATTTTTCCGCTGCAGCAGGGGTATAAAATCGTTCTTCACATCCACCGGAACCACCATATCGTAGGGCAGAGAAAAACCGCAGCTTTCTTCGCTGGGAAAGGGCTCTTCGGCGGATAACTCCACCCTTTTGTATTTCTCCATGAGACTGCCCATAAAATATTCGTCAAAGTTGATGTTGGCGATCTTCTGTCCGTCGTACTCCAGGGAGCATTTTCCCTTCTTTTCAAGCAGAATGAGCTGGGCGGTAATCATGTCGGCGGTATTGCCGGTAAAGGAGTCGAACCGTCCCGAGTCATCACTCTCCATGAAGTGGAGAAAAAATTTGACAAACTCGTAGTAGCTTACCAAGTGATAGCGGTTTTTGTTAGTGAAACGCTTTAAGAGCGCGTAGACAATTTCTGATGGTTCCATACTTTGGTTCTTAGAATAAACATAACTGCCCGGCACGTCAAGAATAAGAAGCCCCCCGGCGGAAACCGGGGGGCTTACTATCTGTGCATAAAGATTCGATGGTCAAATTCAAATCTTTGAGGGCAAAAATTAGACCAAGCCCTGGTCGAGCATGGCATCGGCCACCTTGATGAAGGCGGCGATGTTGGCGCCGTTCACGTAGTTGCCGGGGGTACCGTAGTCTTCCGCCGCCTTGGCGCAAGCGGCAAAGATGTTGATCATGATGTTGTTAAGTTTGGAATCAACCTCTTCCCGGGTCCAGGATAGCCGCATGCTGTTCTGGGACATTTCAAGGCCCGAGGTGGCCACACCACCGGCGTTGACCGCCTTGCCGGGACCGAAGGAAACACCGTTCTTCAGGAAGACCTGTACCGCCTCGGGGGTGGAGGGCATGTTGGCCCCTTCCGCCACGGCGATACAACCGTTGGCCACCAGAGCCTTGGCTTCTTCTTCGGAGACTTCATTCTGGGTGGCACACGGCAGGGCCACCTCGGCCTTGGCCAGGCCCCAGGGCCGCTTACCTTCATAGTATTTCACGCCGTATTTGTCGGCGTAATCCTTGATCCGGCCCCTCTGGTTGTTTTTAAGATCACAGAGGTATTCCCATCTTTCTCCCGAGATTCCGTTCTCGTCGATGATGGTTCCATTGGAGTCGGACAGGGAAATAACCGTCCCGCCGAGCTCGTTCACCTTCTGGGCGGCGAACTGAGCCACGTTTCCGGAACCGGAGATAAGAACCCTCTTACCCTTGAAATCGGTTCCCCGGGCATCAAGCATCTCTCTGGTGAAGTAGACCGCCCCGTAGCCGGTAGCCTCGGGTCTGATCAGAGATCCGCCCCAATTGAGGCCCTTACCGGTAAGAACGCCTTCGAAGACGTTTTTGATCCGTTTGTACTGACCGTACATATAGCCGATTTCCCGGCCGCCCACGCCGATGTCTCCGGCGGGCACATCGGTGTCGGCACCGATGTGCCTCTGAAGCTCGGTCATGAAGCTCTGGCAAAAACGCATCACTTCAGAGTCAGATTTCCCCTTGGGATCAAAGTCGGACCCGCCTTTACCGCCGCCCATGGGAAGACCGGTGAGGCTGTTTTTAAAAATTTGTTCAAACCCCAGGAATTTCAGGATGCTCTGGTTCACCGAGGGGTGAAACCGGAGGCCCCCCTTATAAGGTCCGATGGCGGAATTGAACTCAATCCGGTAACCGGTGTTGACATTTACGTTGCCCCGGTCATCCTGCCAGGGGACCCTGAAGGAGATGGTTCTCTCGGGTTCTACGATTCTCTCAAGAATCTTATTGGCCTGGTATTTGGGATTCTTCTCGATCACAGGCTCCAGGGATTCCAATACTTCCTCTGCCGCCTGAAGAAACTCTTTTTCCCAGAAATACTTTTTCTTAAGATTCTCAAGAACTCCACTAATGTACTGGTTCATATTTTCCTCCAAAAATCAAATTCGATGATTGTCACTATAAATGCTGAAATTGCGGTAGTCAACAAAAAAACCCTCTGTTTCTTCTTTAAAACTAACTTGTCAGCCCCATATAAGCGATAAATTCGAATTTATCAAAATACCACGCCTCAGCGGCTCCTTAACCCTCTTTTTGCCCCTTCAAAACCACCGATCGACCGGTTTTTCCATCCATTATTACCTTCAAGGGGTCGTTAACCTACACATGACGGCAGTATGGGCCCTCATATTCGGTTTTCTGGGACGAAAGCCAGGCCTGATCCAAGGATCCTATCCGCGGCTTCTGATAGGGTAAATTGATGTATCCCACATTCATGGCTATGACATTATGAAGAAAATGGGTTCCCTGAGAGGGTTCTATTTCAAAATCCTCAAATCCTTGTTCAACAATGACCGCAGCGCCGCTGATCTCGGCCCATATCACCGGAATTCCTAAAAAGTGATCCCGGGACCCCCAGCGCCCCGGCCCCATGAGAAGGTATCGCCGGTTTGCTCTTTTTAACTTTTCGTTGAGGGTCCGAATTTCCTCCCTCACCTCCTGAGTCTTCGTCTTGTCAAACCGATCGGGGTCCACGTAGATGATGTCCCGGATGTCGGCGACAATGCCGTTCCCCAAGGACTCGTTGGAATGAAGAAAAATGTCCCCGGGATTCAGATCCTCGAAGCTGTAATTAATCTCTTCATAATTCATGGTCAGGGGTCTAACCTGTAAGACATAGAAGGCCGGTGCGATCCCCGGTTCTTTTTCTAGATCTACGGCAAATTCTATCTCCACGGGAATCCCCAAGGCCTGCTGCCCCATTTCCAAGAGTTCCTGAAGAACCGATGCGAGGGGAAACACCTTGTATTTAAGGATGTTGGCAAAGTTCACCACCCGGGGTCCCGGTCCGGCCAACCCTTCGACCAACCGGTGGTTGGGAGCATCCCAGACTGAAACAAGATGATCAAGGACCCCGTGGGTTTCTGCCTCCCTCACGGTAACCCGCTTAAGGGCCGCATACTCGCCGGTGGTATAGTCGGGCTTTTGGGCCGACAGATCCAGGGCATAAAACTCAGTCTGGGTGGATTTCACCTGCTCTTCCACGGGAAGATACTCTAACAGGGGCTGGAAGGGACAGAAACGGAACGCCCGCCCCCCGTCCACCACGGTCTGCCCCAATCCCATGGCGATGCTGGCCACGCCGTCTTTATGGTCCATGCCGGC
>CAYYNJ010000223.1:2835-5473 GCA_964472775.1 uncultured Spirochaetaceae bacterium | reverse complement strand
GGTCTCCCAGGTTTATCTTATCGGAAAAGTCTTCCAAAAGAGAACCCACGGTGTCAAAGTGGGTGGCCGCATCATTGAATCCGTTCCGGGAATAAAAATACTCAAAACCGTAACGAAGTTCCGTCATAATTGATAACCTCTCATTTTTTTGCTTTTATAAAAGAATACCCCCCTTACGGAGGGTATTCTTGATAAATATCAAATTATAGCTTTACTGTTCCCTTTCCGCCGCTTTTAGGACGGCCTCTTTTCTTCTTACCCACCGAGTCGACGGCGCCTTTTTTGGTTCCCGCCGATCTTCCCCGTTTAGGGGCAGAAGAAGATTTATCTTCGATGACCGTTTGGGCCGAACCGGACTCCGCCGGGGCTCCCGAATTATTCAGCATATCGATGTAGCTGTTCGCAGGACTCGCATTGCCTGCTTCATCTTCATCGTCCACCAAATCGGTGGCAAAATGCTGGTCAATATCCTCCCGGACCGTAGACCGCCTTCTTGAGAATGAGGCAAAAGCGGCGTCCTGAAATCCCTTGGAAACACCATGGAGGAATTCATTGAGTACGTTGGCCATACCGTCAAGGGTGGCTTTTTTCCTCTTAATTGAAGTGATATCAACATCCAGAAGAATACCAGGCTGAATGTGGTAGGGATTAATCATGTAGTCAAACTTGTTATATTCTGCTTCCAGGAAGGTCAAACGTTCTTCCATGACCCGGCGCTGAACAGGATAACGATAGCCGTACATATTCTGAAGCTTGTCTTTCATGAGGATGAGCCGCTTGCCGACCTTATCTTTTTCAAAAACATAGGTACGGTTCATAGACTCTACTTCAGTTTCGGCGGGTTTAACGAAGGTGATTTCATCCCAGGCCTTATCAATTTCCTGATAGAGGGGATCACCGGTTTTGGCTTTAATCTTCTTGCGAATCTTGTTCTTGTAGATTTTTGCCAAGTCATCGAAATCGGTGATTCTCTTCATGAACTTGGTATCTTCGTAGACCATTTCGAGTACATCCCAGATATGGGCCACTTCGACTTCGAAGGACTTCATCTGAACATCGTAGGATTTCCGGTCTTCGATAAGCTGAGCATTATCGTAGTACTTCATTTTGATCTGATACCGTTCGTCGGGAAGGTGGCTCGTATCGGTATCTTCATACTCACGGATAAGAAGTTCCCGACCGTTTTTCATGTTCTCTATAAACTGGTATCCCATCTTGGAGGTATCCAAAATAGAGGTGATGCTGTTAATCGCAGTATTGTAACCCCGTTTCCGAATGTGTTCGATATCCATGATCTTCTTGAGGTTTTCACGAATATTAAGCTGATCGAAGGTGGTGGGATCAATTTCAGCCCGAAGACCTTCCACCCTATCCATCAAGGATTTGGTAAAATATCTAAAACGGTCGGATTTGGGAGATTCCTTGTCGTCGGAAGTATGGTTCTCCACCCGCTTCATCTTTTCAAAGATGATCTCACTATCGCTCATCTCTTCACGGCCCTCATCGATCAGCCGATCTTTAAGAACTTCGATCTCTTTATCGATGCTGTCGATAATGTGCTTGGAAATCAGGTCTTTGATGAGGTACTCCACCGTAACCTGGTAGTGGAAGATGGGGCTTATGAGCTCGGAATCAAGAATGTTAACCGAAAGTTTAACGTCACAAACGGTTTTAGGTTTGTGAATGTTGTCCTTAAAGGCACATTTTACCACCGAGTAGGCATTCTCTCCACGGATGAAAGCACCAACATCGGTCTTCTGTCTCAGGAGTGAGTTGGTCAAGTTCTCCAGGTCGTTGATACCTCTCTGGATATGTCCCTGAAGGTGTCCGTACATGTTAACAATCGATTTCTCGATCTCTCCGGTATTGAACCGGTCCATCCCGCCCACTTCATCCAAAAGAGACGCGATATCTTTAGGGGTGTACCGGCTGAGAACCTTCATTTCTTCGCGGTCAATGAAGTTTCTCACCTTCTTAATCATCTCATCTTCAGAGGTAACAATGTACCTGTTGAACATGTTCTGATAGTTTTGGTTGAAATAGTTATATACCTTCTCTTTAAGCCCACCCATCACGTCCAGTCTTTCAAGGACCTCGCGAGGGAGTTTAGTGGAAACGTGGTTCATAACCTTATCGACTTCTTCTTCGAGAAGTCGGTCAACTTCCTGTTGCTGATCCCGGCTTTCCTGGGCAAGAGAGTTTCTTGAACCCACCGCACTCCGTTTTTCAGGGTGAAAAACCATTGGGCTTTTCGGTAGATCTATGCTTCCCATATTACTCTCCTTACAATAAAAAACATTCTTCTTTACATTATCAACATGGGCTGTAAAATGTAAAGACGTTTTTTTTTTTTTTACTTTTATCGCCTTTTTTCTATTTCCCCGACGTGTTACAATTGAGGTAACTTATGAAAAACTGTTGGAATTCCATAAAAAAATCTTTGATTTATCTTCTCCTTTTTCTCTCCGCCGCAGGGCTTTGGGCTGACCAGCGCAAAGAAAACATCGAGCTTTTTTTGGTACTGGATAAAAGCAAGTCCATGGTTGAAGAGATTAGTGATGTGGCCGATTATGTCGATAATTTTCTCCTCAATACCTTTCTGATTCCGGGTGACCGAGCCACCATCATAACTTTTTAC
>CAYYNJ010000223.1:0-2825 GCA_964472775.1 uncultured Spirochaetaceae bacterium | reverse complement strand
GCACTGGCCGACGCTGGTGCCGCTGCCGCACCCCAGCCCGCGTAACAACGGCTGGCTGGCGCGGCACCCCTGGTTCGAGCAGGAGCTGGTGCCGCCGCTCATAACTTTTTACGGTAAAACAGAGCTTTTCTTCCAAACCGGACTGATTAATGAACAATCCAGACTCTCCCTGTCATCATCTCTTTCTCAATTGGAGGCCGATGGCCGTTTTACCGATATCGGCAACGCCCTGGACCGTCTCAACAGCCTCCTCTCTCATGAAACCGAGGACTCCGATCTTAAACGCTACCTTCTTTTGATCACCGACGGTATTCAGGAAGCTCCGCCGGAAAGCCCTTATTACTCTCCCGACGGCAGTTTTAACCATCGTTTTTTGGAGACCACCAAGGAAATTCAGAAAAAAGGCTGGAAGATTGTCATATTGGGAATCGGTACGGATACGGCGGCCCGCAAAGTATCACAGGAGCTGGACGGCATCTACAAAGAGATAACCGGAACAATTACCCCTCAGAGGCTTCAAGAAGCCACGGAAGATCTTATAGCCATAGTTACGTTGTCAGAGTACAGCCAGGATATGAGAATCGACAGGGAGGGAAAGACCACCGGAAGAATCCTTCTGGAAGGCAGCGGTTTTTCCCAACCCATGAGCATAACCATTAGGGACATTCAGTTTGAGGACCCCCGGGGAGACAGTAAATCTTTGGCCTTTCCCGCCGATTACCCCCGGATAATTGAACTAACCCCCGGATCTGTTCAGGAAATCCTTTTGCCTCTGGATTTTTCTTCCTGGCAGGAGATCGGACCTGAAGGAATGACGGGGGATCTTCATTTCATCTTTGAAGATGATTCACGATTCACTCCTGCTGTGGTGACTGCGACTATCTTGCCCCCTCGGACTGGGATTCCCTGGTGGTGGCTATTGATTTTGCTCTTGGTTCTTCTGCTGATGGCCTTCTTAGTGTTAAGGAAAAAGAAAGGTCCGGCACAGCAATCTCGGCTTCCTCTTCAGACGATCAGTGTCATTATGGACGGTGATTTAAAGGCTCAAAGGGTATTTCAAGTCCGCCCCGGGGATTCTGTTTTTCTTAAGAAGGATAGTTTTGGAATTTCCCTTGTAAAAGATAAGGTGACCGCTCCCCTGGCTCGTGTGATGGTGCGTCTCGATGAAGTTTTTATGGATATAACGAAAGACGGAGACCTGAAGGCTCTTTCTTCCCTGGAAGGAAACATCTTAGATCGTAGATTATCTTTTCGCTTTAAAGATAATCAGAGGTTCACCTTGCAGGTGAAAAGAAATAATGAAACAAAATGATGGTTCTGAAATCGTTTCCCTGCGCTTTTCCGCAGTAATCAATTTTCTTAATCGAAATGACCGTTTTATTTTAACGGCCCACGAAACCCCCGACGGAGACGCCATCGGAAGTGAAATTGCCTTCTTTGAACTTCTGAAGCAGTTAAGCAAGGATGTGAAAATCATCAATGCCGACCCTGCGGGTATTCGTTATGCCTTTCTCGACGAACCGGGAGACATTTCCCTGCTTTCCGGCGACCTGTCCCTTCCTGAAGATCTTTCGGAATGGAGCCTTATTATTTTAGACACCAACGATACGACGAACATCGGGTCGGTTTCTAAAGAAGTTCTTCCCTTTGTGCGAGATTTCTTTATTATTGATCACCATGAGGGCGGCGAAAATATTATCACCGCCAATCATATCGAAAATGAAGCCTCTTCCACCTGCGAGTTAATTTTTAGCCTTTTTAAAGAAATGAACCTTCCCATCACTTTCAGGGCAGCCCAAGCCCTCTTCGTTGGAATCGTGTATGACACAGGCAGCTTCATCTATCCTAAGACCACATCCAATACTTTTCGCATTGCCATGGAATTAACCGCCCTGGGCGTATCCCCCAACCTGGTTTACTCTCATGTTTACGAAAGTAATTCGATTTCCTCCCTGGTACTTCAGAGCCGGGTCATGAGCACCCTGGAGCTCTTTTTTGATCAGCAGGTGGCACTTCAGATCATGACCAAAGAGATGATTCTTGACTGCAAGGCCAACTATGACGAAGCGGACACAATTATTAATATTCCCCTTAAATCCCACGACATTAGGGTCTCTGTTTTTCTTAAGGAAAACCCCGAGGGTATTCTACGATGCTCCATGCGTTCGAAAGGAAATATCGATGTGGCCGGAATCGCCCATGAATTCGGAGGCGGCGGCCATAAAACGGCGGCGGGTTTTAAAAGTAAAGTTCCCCTTGATGAAATCAAAGAAAAAGTGTTAAAAAAGCTGAAGCCCCTCTTATAACGGCAGGATTTTATGAACCGCAAGACTCCGCTAATATTTTTTTTCACCTTGGTGTTGGTTGTTTTTACCGGCTGTGCCCCCTCCGAACCGCCGCCTGCCCTTCCCGAGTCTGATACCACCACCAATATCATTCCCTTGGTGAACAGCCCCGTCATTGAACCCACCCGTACGCCCCAAAGTGATCAGGATTATCAGCCCTTGCTAGAAGAAGATCTTAATCCGAAAGTGGCCATCTTCGAACATGAAACCCTGCTCAAAGTTATCAATGTTAATCTTGATCTAGATCGGCAAGAAGAACAGATTCTGGTCTTAAAGGATAAAGAAAATGTGGATTCTCTGATTCACATCGCTGTTTTGGACTACGAGGGGGTCATCAAGGATTACCGGCGGACCTGGGAGGGGGAGACGGGAATTGCCAACATTAGAGGGTTTAATATTTCACTTTTAGACCTGGTCGGTGATCATAATATTGAAATAATTTGTGCCGGTGTGAGTTTGGAAAATCAGCAGAGTTTGACT